>JBKDJY010000162.1:0-9584 GCA_046345275.1 Bacteroidota bacterium | reverse complement strand
CTTCCATGGTCAACCTTTTTTAATAATAATTACTTGGTGTTAAATTTTTCCTGAACTTTGGCCTTTCCATTTTCAACGAAGTCCTTAGCGTTTTCTTTTTCTGCTTCGAATTTTTCTTTAAAACTATTGATAAAATCATCCAGTCTTTCTTTCAAATCATCGAATGAATCCGAACCCTTCTTTATAATCTTTTTTCTTGTTTCTGAACCTTTATCTGGCGCTAGCAATACACCCAATAATGCGCCTGTTGCTACACCTGCTAATACACCTAATAATACTTTTCCTGTACTCATGATTCGATTTTTTTAAATTTTATAGCTTATTGCTGATGACAAAGGTGAACTAATTGAAAGGCTTTTGTGTTGTAAAACTTTTTAAATAACTTACATTATTCACACATTTTAATTTTTCAGGCATTAACTATTTATCTTCTATGGATAAATAAAGAATGTGCTTTTTTAATTCACAGATAAATTAATTTTTAGATGATTCAATGAAAATAATTCTAAATTATTTAAACAATTAAAAATCAATTATTTAAATCAATGAAAATCAGAGGTAAGCTAAAAAATGTGAGAGCAATAAAAATTTTAATTAGGATTTATCAGATTTTATTTTTTTTCTTTGCAGCAAATATCAAAAAGATTTATATTAAATGTTATCCTCTTTTTGATTTAAAATTCAACTTTATAATATATATATAATAAAATATGTCAAAAAATTTAGTCATTGTTGAATCTCCAGCAAAAGCAAAAACCATAGAAGGATTTTTAGGCAAAGATTTCATTGTAAAATCAAGCTTTGGACACATTAGAGATTTAGTTAAAAAAGGTTTTGGTGTAGATATTGAAAATAATTTTACTCCCACTTATGAAGTTCAGCCAGACAAAGAAAAAGTAATTTCAGAACTCAAAAAACTAAGTAAAGCTGCCGATATGGTATGGTTGGCTTCCGATGAAGACCGAGAAGGAGAGGCTATTAGCTGGCATTTATATGAAACATTGAATTTGACTCAAAAAAATACAAAACGAATTGTTTTTCATGAAATTACAAAGCCTGCAATTTTAAAAGCCATTGAAAATCCCCGCGTCATTGACATTAACCTTGTTAATGCGCAACAAGCACGACGTGTGTTAGATAGGTTAGTTGGTTTTGAATTATCACCTATTTTATGGCGCAAAGTTCGTCCGAGTTTATCTGCTGGTCGTGTGCAATCAGTTGCCGTTCGTTTAATTGTTGAACGCGAACGTGAAATACAAAAATTTAATTCAACATCAGCCTTTAAAGTATCTGCAATTTTTTCAGTAGGAAATGGTTTGTTAAAAGCGGAGTTAGATAAACGATTTGTAACTGAAGCGGAGGCTCAATCTTTTTTAGAAAAATGTAAAACTGCGGCATACACCATTTTAAGTTTAGAAACAAAACCTACCAAACGTTCTCCAGCTGCACCTTTCACAACATCAACCTTACAACAAGAAGCTGCGCGTAAATTAGGTTTTTCGGTTGCCCAAACAATGCAAGTAGCTCAGCGTTTGTATGAAGCAGGTAGGATTACATACATGAGAACAGACTCTGTTAATTTATCTGATACTTCGCTGGATCAAACAAGCAAAGCCATCAATGCAAATTATGGCGCAAAATATTATAGCCCACGAAAATATAAAAATAAAAGTAAAGGTGCTCAGGAAGCCCATGAAGCCATACGCCCTACCTACATTGATAGAACAGTTATTGATGGAGAACGAAACGAAATTAGATTGTACGATTTAATTTGGAAACGCACCATTGCCAGTCAAATGAGTGATGCTGAGTTGGAGAAAACAACAGTTAAAGTTGATGTAAGTGGAGCTTCTGAAGTTTTTGTAGCACAAGGCGAAGTATTAAAATTTGATGGTTTTTTAAAAGTATATATGGAAGGAACTGATGACGAAGATTCCGATGAAGAAAACGCATCAATATTACCACCTTTGAAAGTTGGAGAAAAAATAGCAAGCAAAGAGATTTCTGCAACCCAACGTTTTACGCATCATCCTGCACGTTATACCGAAGCTAGTTTAGTAAAAAAATTGGAAGAATTGGGTATAGGTCGTCCATCAACCTATGCACCAACAATCAGCACTGTACAAAAGCGCAATTACGTTGAGAAGACTGATAGAGAAGGAACTCCAAGGAATTATGTAAGCTTAACCTTGAAAAATCAAAACTTAACCAAGGAAATTAAAACAGAAAATACTGGAGCAGAAAAATCAAAATTATTCCCAACAGATATTGGAACAGTTGTCAATGATTTTTTATTACAATATTTCCCAACTATTTTAGATTTTAATTTTACTGCAAAGGTTGAAGAAGAGTTTGATGAAATTGCTGATGGTAATTTAGATTGGCAAAAAATGTTGGGAGAGTTTTATCGTCCTTTCCATAAAACAGTTGAAATCACGATGGAAAATAGCGAACGTGCAAGTGGAGAACGTCGTTTAGGTGTTGATCCTGTTAGTGGGAAACCTCTCATAGTGAGGATAGGACGCTTTGGTCCTTTAGCACAAATTGGTGAAACAAATGAAGAAACAGGAGAAGTTGCCAAATTTGCTAGTTTAAGAAAAACTCAAAATTTAGAAACCATAACCTTTGAAGAAGCATTAGATTTATTTAAGTTGCCAATGAATTTAGGCACTTATGAAGGCAAAGAAGTTGTCATTGGCGTTGGTCGTTTTGGTCCATATATTAAATTAGATGAGTCGTTTATTTCGATTCCTCGAACCATCGATCCTTTAACGATGGATATGGAAAAGGCCATTGAAATTATTAAAGAAAAAGAATTAGCAGATTCCCCAATTGCTCATTATCATGGAAAAGGCGTCACTAAAGGTAAAGGACGCTTTGGGCCATTTATTAAATATGAAGGGATGTTCATCAATGTGCCTCGTGCATATGATTTTGATAATTTATCACAAAAAGATATTAATGAATTGATTGAGAAAAAAATTGAGAAAGAAGCTAACCGTTATATCCAAAATTGGCCTGAAGAAAAAATTTCAGTTGAAAATGCGCGTTGGGGGCCACAAATCAAATTTGGAAAACTTCAATTGAAATTAATTAAAAGTGGTGGTGGTAAATTTACGCCTGAAGAATTATCAAAATTAACGTTAGATGATGTAAAAGCAATGATTGTTATTCAAGTTCCAAAAGCATTTGATAAGAAAGGTGCTAAGAAAACTGCTACAAAAAAATCAAAAGTTGTGAAAATACCTAAAGAAAAAGTGCCTGCTAAAAAAACTTCAGTGAAAAAAGCAGCTAACAAAAAGGTAGCACCTAAAAAAATTGGAATAAAAAAATCAATAAAAAAGAAATAATAATTTTAAATGAAAAAATTATTTTTTTTAACAATAGTATTTTCATCTTCAGTATTTTCACAAACCATAAAATACAGCTTCAGCAGCGAATATCAAACCATAAATACTCATATTGAAGGTGGGTTTTACCAACTCAATAAAAATGAATATGGAGAAGTGTATTACAGAGAAGGCAGGGATATGATTTTTCAAGTTTTTGATAAAGACTTCAAAAACTTAAAAAAACAAGAAACTGCAATCTTACCAGCAAACAGTAAAAAATTTGTCTATGAAAATTTTTTTAATCTACAAGGTAATATATACTGGTTTTATTCAACATGGGAAAAAAAGACGAAAACAGAAAAATTATTTGCTCTTCCATTAGATAAAAATTCATTGACGTTTAGTGCGCCAGAAATTAATTTAATAGAAGCTCATAGAATAGCTAGTGGCGAAAAGTACCATTTTTACCCTTCGGCAGATAGTTCAAAAATCCTTGTAACCTATCGATTAAAACCAAAAGAAAAAAGAGATCAATTAAATAAAGACATCATTGGATTTAATTTATTTGACAGAGATCTAAAAAAATTATTTGCTAGTGAAATTGAAATGCCCTATTCCGAAGCAGAGATGAATAATTTAGATTATGAAATCGATTCTAAAGGAAATATTTATTTACTCGCTGAAGTAAATATCAATAACTCAGTGGATGGAATAGTAAGGATTGATAAAGAAAATAAAAGTCCGACCCGTTATGAACTCATAAGAGTAAATCAAAAAAATAGCACGCTACAAGCTATAAAGATAAACTTGAAAGAAAAATTTACCAATTCAGTTATTTTATCTGAAGATTTCAATCACAATATTATAATAGCAGGTTATTATTCAAATAAAAAAAATAGCAATAGTTCTGATGGTGCCTATATCATTAAATTAGAACTTGATGAAAATAATTCAGTTAAAAATCTTCAAACAACCTATTGCGAATTTCCTGCGGAGACTTTACAAGCCTTTGAAAAAGATAGAATAAGAAAGAGAATGGAGAAAAAAAATAAGAAGGAAGATCTTGAAGCTTACAATCTAAGTTTTGATCAAATATCTTTTTATGAGGATGGCAGTATGCTGATTGTAGGTGAAGAATATTATGTGGTAACATATGTATACAATACTGGACGAAGTATTGCGACCAGCTACACCTATTATTATAACGATATATTAGCTTTAAAAGCTGATAAAAATGGTAAAACCATTTGGTGTAAAAAAATACCTAAACAACAATTTGGCAGTACAATTGAAGATCTTTCTTTCCATCACCACAGATTTAAAGGGGAAGATTATTTTTTTTATTTGGATAATGTTAAAAATATTAACCTTTCATTAGACGAATATCCATTGCCGCATCAAGCTGGTTTGGGAGGTTATTTAACCTGTGTAAAAATAGATCAAGAGGGAAGAATGACAAAAAAAAACATTTTTGATATCAGAGAAGAAGATATAAGAATTTTCCCTAAACAATTTGAATTTATTTCTGAAAATATAATTGTTGGTCGAATAAAATCTGATCGAAGAGATTCAAAAATATTAAAATTAGAATTTAATTAAACCGAATTAATTAATCTAAATTTTTTTATTGAATCAATTTTACTATTTTTAGATTATCTTAAAAATGGAATCAAAACTTTTAAAAAATAAATTGGAACTGCGGGCTTTATTTATGGCAATGTGGACTAATTGTCTTGCAAAGTAAATTCAAGTTCAAATAGTGATTTAAAAATAAATTGCTAATTATTAATTTTCATAAAATTTAAATTCATGTCAAAAGAAGTAAAAAACGTAGAATACGGATTAGAAAAAATATTTGAAGGTGCACAAGACTTTTTACCATTATTAGGTACAGATTATGTAGAGTTTTATGTTGGTAATGCAAAGCAAGCAGCACATTTTTATAAAACAGCTTTTGGGTTTCAATCACACGCATATGCTGGATTAGAAACAGGTTTAAAAGACCGAACATCATACGTCTTAAAACAAGAAAAAATAAGATTGGTACTGACTACTGCTTTAACAAGTGATTCGCAAATAGGTGAACATGTTAAAAAACATGGTGATGGCGTTAAGGTGATTGCTTTATTGGTAGAAGATGCACGTAAAGCTTTTGCAGAAACTGTAAAACGTGGCGCAAAAGTATACTTAGAGCCAGTTGTTGAAAAAGATGATGATGGAGAAGTTGTCAGATCAGGTATTTACACCTATGGAGAAACAGTGCACATCTTTGTTGAAAGGAAAAATTACAAA
The DNA here is from genome assembly GCA_046345275.1 of Bacteroidota bacterium. Taxonomy (GTDB): domain Bacteria; phylum Bacteroidota; class Bacteroidia; order B-17B0; family Aurantibacillaceae; genus UBA4416. The sequence goes on along the minus strand of JBKDJY010000162.1, from coordinate 3,960 downwards.
GGAGAATTTTTACCAGGTTTTAAATCTTGGAAAAGCGGTTACAATCCAACACCTGTGGGCTTAAAATTTATTGACCACATGGTTGGTAATGTTGGATGGAATCAGATGAATGTTTGGGTAAAGTGGTATGAAGACATCATGGGCTTTGCAAATTTTTTATCATTCGACGACAAACAAATTCATACAGAATACTCCGCTTTAATGAGCAAAGTAATGAGTAATGGAAACGGAAGAATAAAATTTCCAATCAATGAACCTGCTAAAGGAAATAAGCGATCACAAATAGAAGAATATTTGGATTTTTATGAAGGCTCTGGTGTTCAGCATTTAGCATTAGCTACGGATGACATCATTAAAACGGTAACTGAATTAAAAGCCAGAGGCGTTGAATTTTTACCACCACCACCACAAACTTATTATGACGAAATACCTGTAAGATTAGGTGTTCATAGAGATATGATGAAAGAAGACATCAGTGCTTTGCAAAAATTATCTATTTTAGTAGATGCTGATGAAGAGGGTTATTTGCTTCAAATCTTTACAAAACCAGTGGAAGACCGTCCAACACTTTTCTTTGAAATCATTCAACGAATGGGCGCCAAAGGATTTGGTGCTGGTAATTTTAAAGCATTATTTGAATCAATCGAAAGAGAACAAGCTTTAAGAGGAACTCTATAAATAAAAATTTAAAACCAAATAATAAAAAAACTTGCATTAAAAACCATCATGCAAGTTTTTTTTATTCCTATAAAATTGCTCTGAATAATAAAAATAAACCTCCTGATAATAATATTGTTACTGGTAAAGTAAGTACCCAAGCTAATACAATATTTGTAATAGTAGATTTTTGTAAGTTTTTTAAGCCCTTTTTAGCTACCATACTTCCCATAACACCAGAACTCAACATGTGAGTTGTGCTAACAGGAGCCTCATATGCTGTAGCAACGGCTATCCCAAGAGCTGCAACTATTTCGGCAGATGCTCCTTGTGCATAGCTCATGTGTTGTTTACCAATTTTTTCACCGATGGTTATTACAATTCGTTTCCAACCTATCATGGTACCCAATCCCAAACATATCGAAATCATAATGATGACCCAAGATGGGGCAAATTCCACAAGTTGTTTAGCTTCATGTATTTCTTTTTTTAAAATTTTTGACTTTACTGGAGAAATTGAAAAGTTCTTACTTTTTAATAATTTTTCAGCCCCTTTGGTAATTTTAACGATGTCTCTACGCAATTCAAATCTTATTTTTTCTGGCACATTTAAGGAAAATGATTTTTTAAAAGTAGCCTCAGAAAAATGTTGCGCATGCTTTTTGATGTTATTATAGTTTTGGGATTCTTCTTTTCCAAATTGAGTGGTATCAGTGTTTGTAATTATTGTTTCAATAACAGAAATATTTGCTTGAATGGCTTGCAAATTTATTTCTTTATTAATCGAATAGTAAGCTGGCATCAAGGCAATTAATATCATCATCACAAGTCCAATGCCTTTTTGCCCATCATTTTGTCCATGAAAAAAACTTACCATACCACAAGTAAACCATAACAAGATTCGAATCCAAATTGGTGGTTTTCTTCCTGGAATGGGTTCCTTATAAAACGAATCGGGTTTAATAAACCTTTTAAATATAAACATGACGATAATGGCATATACAAAGCCAGCCAAAGGAGAAATTAAAAGTGCCCATCCTGTATTTTTTGCTTTATCCCAGTTTACGACGGCGTCTCCACCGATGCTATCAGGTAAAAAATAAAATGCCAATCCAATTCCCAAAATTGATCCAATTAACGTGTGTGAACTTGAGGTTGGTAATCCAAAATACCATGTTCCTAAATTCCAAATAATTGAAGAAAGTAGTAAAGCTAAAATCATCGCAATACCATGATAAACATTGTTGTCAACTAATACTTCTGTAGGCAACAAATTTACGATGCCCATGGCCACACCAATTCCTCCTGTAAGGACTCCTGTAAAATTAAGCAACCCACTATAAACTACTGCGGTAGTGGGTTTCATGGAATGTGTGTAAATTACTGTTGCAACAGCGTTGGATGTATCATGAAAACCATTGATGAATTCAAAGGTACACGCTAGCATTAAACAGATTACTAAAAATATAATTAAGGATGTAGTCATAAAATCTATTTATTCAAAAATCATAAATGTATTTTATTTAGAGTTTGTCAATGTTAAGCCAACGTTAATTTATGTCTTGAAATCAACAATAGCTTACAAAATAATGAAATAGAAAGGCCTTTGAAATGCTTACTTCAATCATGTGTTTTACAATTTTTTTTGAAGCCTTGATTTATTTTATTGCTTTTTTAAATTCAGTTTTCAATAAAAACTTTATTCTTAAAAACATAAAGACTGAAATAAAACATAAGCAAAGGCTAAGAGCTAACCATACCCCATATACTTCCATTTTTAAAACAAACGCAAATACATAGCACAATGGCAATGCAATAAACCAATAACCAATCAAAGTAATGTAAGTTGGTATTTTATAATCTTCTAATCCTCGCAGAGCGCCAACTGAAACAACCTGAAATCCATCAAACAATTGAAAAGCGGCAGCAAACAAAAGTAAATTTGAAGTAATTAAAATAATTTCAAGATCATCACTAAAAATAAGTGGCAGTAATTGATGGAATACAATAAAAACTAAAGTTAAAAATCCCATGATGATGAGCGTTAGTTTAAATGAAGTTTGGATAGCAGTTTCTGTTTCAATTAAATTATTTTTTGACAAATAATTGCCAACTCTAATGGTGGTGGCACTTCCAATACCACTTGCTATCATATATGTAAATGCTGCGATGCTTAATGCGATGCCATGGGCATCAATTTGCTCAGTACCAAAAACGCCTGCTATTAAGCCTGCTATGACAAAAGCCGCTGCTTCAGAAGTAAATTGTAAACCAGAAGCTGAGCCAGCTTTAAAAAGACTCCAACTTTGTTTTTTTGAAATAAACACTTGCTTAAAATGAATGGCAAAGGAGTTGACTTTTTTATTTTTAAAAACAAAAATCATAAAACCTATCCCCATAAATACCCTAGCAATAAAGCTTGCCCAACACGAACCCATATAACCCATTTCAGGCAGGCCAAATTTGCCATATATCAATACATAGTTTAATATCACATTCATGATATTTCCAATGACGCTGATATACATGGCGGCTTTCGTGTTGCTTAAACCTTCGGTATATTGTTTGCAAACAAAAAATAAAGAAATTGGAATAATAGAAAAAATCAACACATTAAAAAACGGAATTGCTAATTTAACAACATCTTCTGGTTGCCTTAAATATGCTAGCAGTGACGAGGAACAATACAAAATAAAAAACAGGATAATACTAAATAACACATTAACAAACAAAGCATTTTTAAATAAGGAAGCTTTTTTAAGGTCATTGTCATTAACATGAGAATCAGTAACCGCAGGGGTTAAGGCATAACTCATACCAATACTAAAAACCAATAATATCACATATAAATTATTGGATAAAATACAAGCAGCTTGTTCTGTTTTACCAATTTTACCTAAAAAATAAGTATCCACCATTCCTGTGATGATATGGCCAACTTGCGTTAAAATGAGGGGAACAGAAAGGAAAATCGTTTCTTTAAGGTGGTTATGGTTCAAACTAAATTTCAAAGTTTGCAAATGTAAGTAAATTTATGTGGAAGAATAACCAAACTCAAATGAAGCATCAGATAAATCCGGATCACGTCAAAAAGTTGGGGATTAAACCAGAAAAAGATATATTTAGCTTAAAAAATTATCGAAACACTAAGCATTCAATTATTAAAGGTGGGTTCTAAAAATTCATTTTTAGAGATTTGAATAAAAATCGCAGAACCCATTAAACGATTTTTTGTAATCTGTATTTCAAAAATACGCTATTTTTTTCTTATTTCAACATGATTTTTCTATCTATCTATCTATC
>JBKDJY010000161.1:0-3740 GCA_046345275.1 Bacteroidota bacterium | reverse complement strand
AGTTAAAGAACATTTGATAGAGCCACTTTTGGAAAGAGTGGAAAAATATGGTAAAACAAGTCTTGAGTTATTGAAATTAAAAACGATAGATAAAACGGCTGATATTTCATCAACCGTTATTTCACGTTTGATTATCATTGTTGCTTTATTGTTTTTCGCACTTACTTTAAGCGTCGCTGCAGGATTATGGCTTGGCGAATTGCTCGGGAAAAATTATTATGGATTTTTAATCGTAGCATTAATTTACGGTTTTGTAGGGATTACGCTAGCTTTCACTCAACGATTTATAAAAGGAAGAATCTATAATTCTATTATCATGCAATCGCTTAATTAAAAATTTATGGCAAAAATAATGACTTCTAATGATTTGAAAGACGCAATTCTTCAGTTAGAATGTAAACAAGCCAACGAATTATTTTTGCTGAAAAAAGAGTTTCGTAATACTTATGAAACTTTAAAACCAATCAATTTATTGAAGAGCACAATTTCCAATTTATTGTCAGTTTCAGAATTTAAGGGAAATATTTTGGACGCAGGAATAAGCTTAGCAGCAGGACTTCTTTCTAAAAAAACTGTCGTCGGTTCAAGTCATAATCCTATAAAGCAGTTACTTGGAACCTTTCTGCAAATAGGCGTTACAAGCTTGGTGTCAAAAAATACGGAAGGTATAAAATCAAATGCAAATAGACTGCTTGACTTTTTTTTAAGAAAAAAGAGTGATCATTAAAAACATCAAAAAGTTGCTTGATTAATTATTTAGCCAATTTTTTTTAAAGCTTTTTCTTTTACAATTTCCTGAACCGTTCTATTTTCAATTTTACTTTCTAACCAACTAATGATATCAAAATATAAGAAAGCCCGTTTTTCGAATTTGTTTGTTTCCAAACTGAGCATTTGTTTTTTTAAAAAAGCAAATTGTTTTTTGAGGTTAAGCGCAGACGAGTTTACAAATAAATTTTTTAAGAAATTTAATATGTACAATTGATATTGAGTTAACTGACCTTTTTTTAGAAAATAGCGATAAGTAGAACGAATGTTAGAATCAACTAAATCAGCATTTCCAAGTTCAAAATGACACACTAATAATAATATTCTGGCAAAGGAAAAAATATCTTCTCTAAGGTCAATATTTTTTTCATTATAAATTTTATTTAACCACTTAATGGCAATTTTATAATTTTCGCAACCTAAATATAAACAAGCAATTTTGTAGTATAACAGCAATACTGAATGTTTATCAAGTTTAGGGATAAATTTATTTAACTCATTTTCTAAGGCACCAACTATTCTTGTTCCTGATTTAAATTCGCCTAGCATAAAATGCCTATTTATTTCATGAACATAAATGGCTTTAAATAAATTTAAATTTATGTTTTCAGTTAAAATCAGACTTTTGTCACGTTTGATTGCAACAAGTTTTTTTTGAGTTTCTGAAAATTCTTTATACTTATATAATTTATTTTGAGCCACCAATAAGCTGTTTAAAGATTTAATGTACATTTCTAATTTATGTTTTTTCATTTCCGTTTGCTTTTCAAACAAACTCAAGCATTTTTTAGCATAATCATATCCTTTAAAAAAATCTTGAACGTAAAAATAATAACCAACATAAGACTGATATAGATATAATTTTTCTTGAAACGACAGTTGATTTTCATGATACGCTGGTAAGCTTTTTTCAAAAAATTGACTTACATTTTTTAAATCAATTTTATTTTTAATAAACCCATTTTGGTTATAATAAAAATTAAGTTTAAGAGACAAGTTTGAAAATATATTGATGTTTTTAACGCTTTCTGCAACTTGATTGGTTTTAAAGATTAAGTTGTTTACTCTATGCTCATTTCCTGATTCAATGGTTTTAGGAATTACTAATTTTTCTAATTCTAAGATTTCTAAAAGCATCACAGATCGGTCATTTTCTGTGGCCATTGCTTTTGCTTTATCAATCATTTTCACACATTCTTTGTACAAACATTTATTATAAAGTATTCTGATATAATCTATCAATTCAGTAAGTTTCAAATTTTCAAGCTTTGCGCTGTTGCATAATTTTACACTTTTCAATATTTGATAATATAAATGCGCTTTTAAATTCGAAAATTGTTTTGGATTTAGTTCTTTTTCTTTCGCAATGATTTTATCTTCATCATATACTTTTTGTTTTTCTATGGCGTCATAAAGAATAATAAATTTTTTATTTGAACTATCGCTCAATCTAGAAACATATAATTTAAAAAAACGTTTTTCACCTTTAGATAAGGTTTTAATGAGGTTGAATAATTGATCAGATTTTAATTTAGACATTGTATTTATAATTACTCATTTTTGCTGATATAAATAGAAAAAAAACTAATTTAAACATTATTATATACTTTTAGACATCGTATATTAATTTTATTTTATCAAGTTGTTTTAATTTAGTTAAAATACATTTGTACAATGAAGACTATTGCATCTATAACTGGCGTCGCTTCTTATCTTCCTGACTATATTTTAGGAAATAAAGAACTTGAAAAGATGGTTGATACAACAGATGAATGGATTGTATCTAGAAGTGGAATTAGCGAAAGACGAATCTTAAAAGACAAAGACAAAGGTAGTGCTTATATGGCGGCTGAGGCCGCAAAAAAATTATTATTAAAAGTAAATTTATCTCCATTAGATATTGATTTAATTATCGTAGCCACAGTTACGCCAGATCATCAATATCCTGCTACGGCTAATATTGTATCAGATATGATTGGAGCAATCAATGCATGGAGTTTTGATTTACAAGCTGCTTGCTCAAGCTTTATTTATGCATTGCAAACAGGTTCGAAGTTTATAGAAACGGGTACTCATAAAAAAGTATTGGTGATTGGTTCTGATAAGATGAGCAGTATCATTGATTATTCTGATAGAAAAACTTCTATTTTATTTGGCGATGGGGCAGGAGCTGTTTTATTAGAACCATCAGCAGATGAAACTGGAATTATTGATGCGAAATTATATTCAGATGGTAGTGGAAAAAAATATTTATATCAACCCGCTGGTGGTAGTTTAGTTCCCGCCTCCATTGATTCTGTTACAAACAAACAACATTTTGTTAGCATGGATGGCCAAGCTGTATTTAAAGTTGCAGTCGTAAAAATGGCCGAAGTGGCTGTAGAAATGATGACAAGAAACAAATTAAATTCAAATGATGTTGCTTTTTTAGTTCCTCACCAAGCAAATAAAAGAATCATTGAAGCGACTGCCCAACGAATGGGAATTTCAATGGATAAGGTTATGTTAAACATTCAAAAATACGGAAACACAACTTCGGCAACCATTCCCATATGTTTGGCCGAATGGGAAGATCAATTAAAAAAAGGTGATAATTTAATTCTCACAACCTTTGGTGCTGGCTTCACCTGGGGCGGAGTATATATAAAGTGGAGTTATTAGAAAAAAATCATTTCTCTATTGTTTATGAATACAATTCTCTATTCATAAAAATTAAGATTTAGGACTTTTATTAATGATTTAATCTAATTTGAATTAATCGGCAGAAGAGTTTACCCTTCATTTATTTTAAGAAAAATAATCATAACTGCGATGGCTCATTGATGTTATAAACAGGGCAACCGCATAAATAACATCTCATAGTCAATAAGTTATAAAAGGACTTAGCTTTATTAAAGTAATAAAATCTGTATTTGTATTATAAAAAACACAAATGGATTTTGTTAAACATTTTTCAGGAATTACAGACTATA
>JBKDJY010000160.1:0-9627 GCA_046345275.1 Bacteroidota bacterium | reverse complement strand
AACTTTCCTTGACTATGACCATGCCGACTAATTTTTTTGTATTTTTGAAATGTAAGCCCGAAAGAAAAAATGCGATTTTTTTCAAATACCACTCTAGAAAATCAGGTATGCCGACCAAAATCGGGCATAAACTTATACCCACCCGACTATATGCTATAAGGACGAGTTATCCTAAATCAATTATTTTTTCAATTGAAAAAAAAAGAAATCACAAATAATCATTCCAGTATTATTGGACTGGAAGCATTTATAAATGCACATAAAAAACACATTCAAAATGTAGATGTACTTTTTGCTGAAGATGTGGCAACACTTTTTGACATTTCCTTTGCAGAACTACTAAAAACAGTAATTAAAAATCAAGAACGTTTCCCACCTGATTTTATGTTTTTTGTAAAACAGAAAGAAAATAAAACTGAGCAATTGGTATTTACAATGGCAGGTATTCTGATGTTATCAGGACAATTAAAATCAGAAAAGGCAATGAAAATAAGTGTGCAAATAATAGAGTTTATAGTAGGTAGGTCGCCAAACTCTGTATTTGAAATGATAACCAACATGAATGGAAGTGATATTTAAAATGAAACCTTGAAACAGATTGTTTCATTTTTTACCAATTGTATATTCAATTATAATTCATTGTACTTTTTTTATACCGATTTAACTTCTTGAAAATGATATTTTAAAAGCCTTTGCATTTTTGCTTTCAAGTAAAGCAAATAATGAGCAAAAAGCATAAATATCTTCTTCAAAAATCAATACAAATTCTGATTCCCAATCAGTTATTTGTTGATAATATTTTTGCTTTATACTTTCTTAACTGGTTGATTATCATTTGTCATTTCAACTGACACCACAAAACAAGTGAGTGGGATTTTAAATAGCCTTCGAATCATGTGGTTTTCCTTGGCGTTTGTTGCTATAGACCTCGAGGCTAAATTTTCTGATTTGTTAAGCGAACAAGGAAGTCGGCCAGCAGTTGCATTCATCGGGGCACAGCTATTTAATATTGTATGGACTTTATTATGGGCTTATTTACTGTTTGGTGGTGTGTTATTACCTGTACCTGATATAAAATAAAAAATACTTATTTGAAAATTGTAATACAGTGGTTTTATTTTTCTTGAAGAATTAATCAAATGTTTTGATGATTTTGAAACTTCTAGCTATGTTTAAAAAAAAATCAATAATGGTAACTCTAACAATGCTGTCAGAAATAGTAATTATATTTGACATAATAATTAGCACATTCTAAATTTGCTAAATTAGAGTTATAGAAAAGATTCGTGGTAAATCATATCAAATTATTATTATCAACGTTCAAGGGTTTTTTATTCTTTGCAGCTTTCATTTTTATTGCAATATTTACAATAGAAAACATCAATGGTCGCTTTTGGCTACATGATTTTAAAGTTTATTATTCCGCATCATCTGCTCTTTTAAACGGCGCAAAAGTATATGGAGTGCCATTTGGATTAGAAACTGGTTTTTTTAAATATTCGCCACTTGTCTTATTTATTTTTGTTCCTTACACATTTTTTTCGTTCGCCGTTGCAAGCGTAATTCATTTTTTAGTTATATCCATTTGCACCGTTTGCACCATTATTGTCATTCAGAAAATTATTGAAAATTATTTCCCAAACAATACTACCCATCGTAAAAATACTTTGTTGTCCATTAGTCTAATTTGTGTAGCAATTCACTTGGTGCGAGAATTGCATTTGGGAAATGTAAATATCATACTTCTTCTCATACTTACCATTGGGTTGTTTCTCTTAATCAAATCTCGTTTACTGATGGCAGGCATTTTCATTGGTTTTGCGATGGTTGTAAAGCCTTATTTTTTATTGTTGCTTATTCCTTTACTTTTTCATAAAAAAACAAAAGCCTTTTATGGAATAGCGATATCATGGTTTATTTCTTTCTTGATTCCTTTTTTGTTTTTAGGTTTTACAAAGAGTGTGAATCTTCACAAAGAATGGATTGAAGCCATGCAGCAACATTCAACGTATTTGACAAGCAATCATACCATCCAGTCTTTATTTCAAACTTATATTTATCCTTATTCAATTAATATTGCAATTGTTGTCGGTATTGTTTTTATTTTTTACATCCTGACTTTTATTTTACGACATAAAAATAATATTGAAACTGAATCATCAAAAACCAAAACCCTAATTATCGATTATTTTGTTTTCATTGCTATCATCCCCAATATTGTCATCACAGATACAGAACATTTCTTGCTTTCAATTCCTTTAATTATGTTGGGTTTAAATTTTCTTTTTATAAAATCAAGTTATATTAAATTATTCATTTTTATTATTCTTATTTTCTTTTTTGGCGCAAATTCAAGTGATTTTCTTGGTAATGAGTTATCTGATCGTGTAGAAGTGTTGGGATTATTAGGCATCAGCAATTTGTGCATCATCTTATATGCCATCTACATTTATATCTTTGAAAAGAAAGTGTTCAATTAAAATTTGTATCTAACATTTCTTGATTAAAAATCATTTTTTAAAAAATACATTTGCCCAACATGACCGAAAGATGCTCATTATTTTTTTAGCAAGAGTTTTGTATATTCGTTTGCGATAATAAAATTGTGATTTACTTTTTTGAAAATCTTAAAAACCATCAATGAAAAAAATTGGAATTATTACTTCTGGCGGTGATTCGCCTGGAATGAATGCATGTTTACGCTCTGTTGTTCGAACAGCAAGTGTTCAAGGCATTGAGGTCGTTGGTTTTTATCATGGTTACGAAGGTTTAATTGATAATGATTTTATTCATTTAACAACAGATAAAGTTGCTAATATCATTCACCGTGGTGGAACGATTTTAAAAACTGCCAGGAGCAAACGATTTATGACCAATGAAGGTCTTCAAAAAGCATCGGAAACACTCGACAGTCATCATTTAGATGGATTTATTGTCATAGGAGGAGATGGAAGTTTTAGAGGCGCTTTGGCATTGAGTAAAGTTCATGACATTAAAATAATTGGTTGTCCGGGCACCATTGATAATGATTTAATTGGAACTGATTTTACAATTGGATACGATACAGCTATTAATACAGTTGTTGAAGCCATCGATAAAATTAGAGATACAGCGGAGAGTCATGATCGTATTTTTGTGGTGGAAGTGATGGGCCGAGATGCAGGTTTAATTGCCTTACGTTCGGCAATTGCTTGTGGAGCAGAGGCTATATTGATTCCAGAGAGAAAAGGAGATTTAGAAAAATTATTAGAAAAGAAAAAAACTTGGCGACTTACTAAGAAGAGTAGAATTATTATTGTGGCTGAAGGTGATGAACATGGAGGTGCAGTGGCCATCGGAAATATTTTAAAAAGAGAATGGCCAGAGTTTGATATTAGAATTTCTATTTTAGGTCATATACAGAGAGGCGGAAATCCAACTTGTATGGAACGCGTTAATGCTAGTTTAATGGGATATTATGCTGTTAAAGCATTACAAAATAATCGCAGCAATGAGATGATAGGCATTGTTAACAAAGAAGTGAGTTATACACCATTCGATAATGCCATCAAGCACATTGAAGAATTAAATTCCGAAATGTTATCGATATTGGATATACTTTCTGCTTAAGTTATATTCCAAATAATTTTTCTAATTGATGAAATTCAATTCCAAAGTATTTTTTAATTTCTTTTATTTTGGATAAAATTTCTTTTTTTTCTGAATCGTTTTTTGATTTTTTTTCAGCGGTAATCATCACATTTTTTGGTGTATGCAAATCGGAAACAAACTCCATAATTTTTGTTGTATAGCCATGGTATTCTAAAATTAATGAGCGTAAGCCGTCGGTAACCATTTCAGCTTGACGTTCTAGAAAAATGCCATGCTTAATCAAAAAATTCAATTCATTTTTTACTTTATGTTTTTCAATTTCATGTCGTATTTGTTTATGACAGCAAGGGGCAACAACAATTAAATCAGCACCTCCAATTATTCCTTTATAAATAGCATCGTCTGTAGCCGTGTCACAGGCGTGCAGTGCAATTAAGACGTTTGTATGTTTTGAATTAAATTCAGCAATTGTTCCTTGCTCAAAATGAAGGTTCTGAAAATTTGATTTTTCGGCTAGTTGATTACAAATTTCAACTAAATCTTTTTTTATTTCAATACCAGTTATTTTAGTATTTATTTTTAAGGTGTTAACAAGGTAATCGTAAAGAGAAAAAGTTAAGTAGCCTTTTCCTGAACCCATATCAGTTATTTGAAGGGTTTGATGAGTTGGTATTTTTTTTATTAATGGATTTAATAATTCAATATAATGATTTATTTGCTTGAATTTATCTTGCGAATTTTGATGAACCTTACCTTTTTCATCCGTCAAGTCTAAGTGATATAAATACGATTTACCATCCGCTTGAATCAACCTTTTTTTTTCAATGTTATGATTTAGAGAAGGCAATTCTTTTTTCGAAGCAACATTTTTTTTAAATATTATTTTGTCAGTATTTAAATATTCAAAATGTAAATCAAATTCTGTAGTGAATAGTGCTGATGATTTAAATTCACTTGGTGAAGTTAATTCGTTTATTCTGTTCAAGCCTTCAGCAATCGAATGATTTTTTACAATATCATTTGTTTGATACCGAAAAGTAAAACTTAATTTTTCTTCGTTTTTAATTTGTATTTTTTTGACATAACAATTTTTTAGTCCTTCTGTCAAGCCCTTGTAATTGGACAGAGACAATTTAACGAAAGTGTTTTGTGAAAGAGATTTGCTTAGTAATGAAATATATTGTTCTTGATGCGTCATTTCTATTTTATTAGTTGGCTCGAAGATACATTAATCGACAATAAAAAGATCTTTTGATTTGTCAGTAATATTTTAATAAGCATTAAATGCTAATTTAAAATAGTTTGTATATTCGTTTACATCAATACGAAATAACCAACAAGCATAAGCTCGACATGATATATTTCATTAAGACAATTAAAAACCATCAAATCTGCCGATGAATAAACTAACTTTTATATTTCTCTTTTTTGCTTCATTTGTTTTTTCTCAACAGAATGATCTTGATAATTATGGATTATTTGGCACTAAAGTTTATTCCGATTTAAAAGAAGCTTTAGATCTGACGAAAGGCGTTTATAAATTGGATTTGAGTTACAAAAAAATTAATCCAAAATTATTTGCTAAAATCGGAAAGCTTCGCGATTTACAAGCTCTTAAACTTAGAGGAAATGAAATAATAAATCTTCCAGTTAGCTTCTTAGATCTTACGAATTTAATCTATTTTGCAAGCTACAATAATGAATTTTCTCAATTTCCTTTAGAGATAAATAAATTACAACAATTAAATTATCTTGAGTTTTTTGGCGCTAAATTCGACAGTATACCTTCTGATATTGCTTATTTAAACAAGCTAAAAGTATTTAAAATATCTTCCACCTATGATACCTTAAGGTTGCCGAACACATTAAAGTATTTAAAAAATTTAGAAGAGTTATCTATCGAAAATTGTGTATTAGATAGCTTTCCTGTTGATTTATTTCAAATAGAAAAACTTCATTTTTTAAGTTTAATAAACGTCAACATATTTTATATCACTAAACATTTTGAAAACCTTTCGAATTTAGAAGTTTTGGTTTTGGATGGTAATCAGTTGCACAACATCCCATATCAAATCTACAAAGCAAAAAATTTACGTTTGCTTTCAGTAAAAGGAAATCATTTAAGTAAGTTGCCCGATACTATTTCTCAGCTCGAAAACTTGAGTTTGCTTGATGTCCGCGGGAATGGATTTTCAAAAGAATATATCAGTGAGTTAAAAGCACTTTTGCCTGGTTGTGAAATCAGATTTTAATAGCGAAAGGCGCTGTTAATTTTGTAAAGTGTATAGAATCATTTTGAACTCAAATTTTCAAATTTTTCTTCAAACCTGTCTAAAAACCAATCTGGCGGCGCGGTAGGTTTATTTTTAAGTTTATCAATAAAAACCAAAGTAACAGAAGCAGTATTTAAGAGTTCATTATTTTGATTATAGCACTCATAGTTGAAAATAATTCTTACCGTTGGCAATTGATTAACTGTGGTTACAACTCGAACTTCATCGTCATACAGGGCAGGCTTTTTGTAATTGATGGTTAAATTAATGACTGGCATTAAGATGCCATTTTCTTCCATTTCTTTGTAACTGATTCCAAGGCTTCGCATTGCTTCCACACGACCAACTTCCAAATATTGGGCATAATTGCCGTAATAAACATAGCCCATTTGATCTGTTTCACCGTAGCGAACTCTCAAAATCGTTTCATTTCGTATCATATTATCTCACTTATATTATATGTTGACAAATTTAGATGATACTTTCTTATTTTTTGATAAAGTTATTTTAAAATGACCGAATTACGCTTGTCATTTAAAATCAGCTAAATGAAATATTTTTAAAAAACAAGTACTAAGTAAAAAAAAACATAAAATTATTTTAATTTTTTTTCTTGCTTGCATGAATATTCATTATATATTTACAAACTCGTACCTGTTAATAACACTAAACATTATACACTTAATAACTTTTTAATTTATGAAGGAAAAAACTGCGGAAACTGTGTGGAAAAATTGCTTAAAAGTAATCCAAGATAATGTTAGTCCGCAAAATTTTGCAACTTGGTTCGAGCCAATTAAAGCAATAAAAATTAAAGAGAATGTATTAAACATTCAGGTTCCTTCCCAATTTTTTTATGAATGGTTAGAAGAACACTATATATCTATTATTAAGAAAGTAATTAAGAAAGAGTTAGGCGCTGAAGGAAGAATAGAATACAGCATCGTGATGGATAATGGTACTGGAAAGTCTGAAAAAGCAGTTACTGTTAATGTCCCTAATATCAATACTAATTTAAGGAATAATCCAGTTTCTATGCCTATAGAAGGCAATATAATCAGAAACCCATTTATTATTCCTGGTCTTAAGAAAGTTTCTGTCGAATCTCAATTAAATCCTAACTATAGCTTTGATAATTTTATTGAAGGTGATTGTAACCGTTTAGCTCGTTCCGCTGGTTACGCAGTTTCTCAAAAACCTGGCGGAACTGCATTCAACCCTTTGTTATTATATGGTGGTGTTGGTTTAGGTAAAACCCATTTGGTACAAGCCATAGGAATAGACATAAAAAAGAACTTTCCTAATAAAACTGTTTTATACGTTCAATCCGAGAAATTTATTTCTCAATTTATTGATTCGATCAAAAATAATAATCAAAATGATTTTGTTCATTTTTATCAAATGATTGATACGTTGATCATTGATGATATCCAGTATTTAGCTGGAAAAGAAAAAACGCAAGATGTATTTTTTCACATTTTCAATCATTTACATCAATTAGGGAAACAAATTATTTTAACGGCAGATAGAGCTCCAGTAGAAATGCTTGGTATTGAGCAACGTTTGTTATCTCGTTTTAAATGGGGATTAAGCGCAGATTTGCAGACGCCAGGGTTAGAAACTCGGATTGCCATTTTAGAGAAAAAAGTTTATAATGAGGGCATTCAATTACCAAAAGAAGTTTGTGAGTATCTCGCTTACAGCATTACATCTAATGTACGTGAATTGGAAGGCGCATTGATTTCATTATTAGCTCAGTCATCTTTGAATAAAAAAGTAATTACACTAGAATTAGCTAAGCAAATGATTGACAAATTTGTTAAATCTACTGCACGTGAAGTATCTATCGATTATATACAAAAAGTTGTTTGTGATTATTTTGATTTGAATATTGATTTAATGAAATCAAAAACAAGAAAACGTGAAGTCGTTCAAGCTCGTCAGATTGCTATGTATTTTGCTAAATCAATGACGAAATCCTCATTAGCAACAATTGGAATGCATTGTGGTGGCAAAGATCATGCGACGGTGTTGCATGCCTGCAGAACAGTAAATAATTTAATGGATACTGATAAACGTTTTAAAGCTTACATTGAAGAGTTAGATAAAAAAATAAGCATTAATAGCTAGTTTTTACATAAATTGAAATTAAAAAATCCCTTGACTATCAAGGGATTTTTTGTTTAACGTACCAACGATATGTTTAATTCGGAGAACATTTTGCAAATAGCACCAGTTTTAGGAGCCATTTGTGGTGCTATGCTTTGGCTTACCTATTTTGTAAAGATTGATGTACTTGAGCCTGAGAAAACCTTAGATTTAGTTTTTGCTTTTTGTGTTGGATTCTTAACACCCAATATCACATTATTTGTTTATGGCATTTTTACACAGATTGGTTTTGATTTTAATAATCATTTTTGGAATGATTTAATTTTTTCAATTGTAGGAATTGGTTTAGTAGAGGAACTGTCAAAGCTCATAGGCGTGCTGGTTGTTTTTATTTTAATTAGAAAAAGCATCAATGAACCCATCGATTATTTGGTGTATGCGGGTATTATCGCTTTAGGTTTTGCCATTCGAGAAAATTATATTTATTTTAATAATTACGGTTCACATATTATTACTGGCCGAACACTTATTTCGAGTTTAACGCACATTATCAATACGAGTATATGCGTCTACGGAATATATCGATTTAAGATTTTTAATAAAGGATACATTTTCATTAATTCATTTTTTGGGATATTTATTGCTATTGTATCTCATGGCTTATTTGATTTTTTTCTAAAACAACAAATTATAGGAATGTTTACGCCATTTTTAGCTTCAGGAATTTATTTAATTGGAATCAATTTTTGGATACAAATGTTTAATAATTGTATTAATTTTTCTCCATTTTTCAATTATGATAAACTTAGATATACCTCTCGCCTCTACAAAACAATCATGAATTGGTATATTGCCTTGTTGTTTATTGAGTTTTTTTACGTTTGGTATTTTAAAAATGTGCAGATTGCTTTTGTTGACGTATTCAAAAATATTTTTAATGAGGGAGTATTGCTTGTTATTGTGTCTTTGCGAGCAAGTAGGCTAAAATTAAGTAAGAGAAAATATTTTAAAATAAAAATGCAATTGCCTTTTTACTATACTAAAAATGATGATGAGGATATCAATATATTAGGCGTTTTACCTTTAAAAATTAGGGGTGAAAGCCGAAAAGAATTTCGCTTTTTTAGATACATGGGAAAAGATGTTTTTATTTGCCCGCTAAATCCAGAACAATCTTCTATTAAAACAAATAGAAAAGGTAGATTTCTAAAAAAGTATTTTCTAAAAAATGATGTTGTAGCGTATTTAATTGAATTGTATGAAAATGAAAATTTTAAAAAAGAAATTTTTATACTGAAACCTAAAACATTTGGAACTTTGTTTTTTAATGCAAGGTATCCCATTGCTAATTTATTTAAATACGATTTTAAGCAAGAAATCAACGATGCTTCAAACCCACCTTCATATAAGGAATTGGAAGGTTTAGAAAGTGTTTTCATAAAAAGAATTTAAAAGAGGATCATTTGATTTATGCTTTTTTAATTCTTTACAGGCGCATCAAATATGAATGTTATTATTTAGAGTCTGCTCAAAAACTAAAAATGCATGTAAAATCAACACTTTTGAGACATTTTTCACATTTTATCTGCAAGTATAAAATGATATAATCTCAATAAAATAGTTTAAAAAGAGTGCGTTTGTTTTTTTGCCTTTA
>JBKDJY010000159.1:0-5050 GCA_046345275.1 Bacteroidota bacterium | reverse complement strand
AGGATTGCACTCGTGCTATCACGCAACAATCTGAACATCGGCCTTGCAAAGAGCCTTCAATTTTACGAAAATTTATATTTGGTAGGGTGACGTAACGTTAGCTTTGGAAGTTAATGCGCGCCGGAATAGGGAGGGTTGCAGGTAACGTTTTGCAGATTGGCAGTCGTTTTAATGCCGCCAATGTGCTGTTAGCTTTAGGTTGCCATTACTAAAATTAAAATTATGAGAAAAGAAACATACACAAAAAAGACTTACGGATATTGCAAATGCAGTCCATTGGATGTAATAGTAAGATTTGAAAATAGTAATCTAACCTCTTTTAATTGGGGACACAGATATACATTTTTGAATGATACTGAAAAATTAACGAACATATTTAGATGCTCAAAATGTAAAGAGGTTATTCACGATAATTTTGTTGTGGAAACGTCTTTGGCAACTTGAAGCTAACTAATGGCTAAGAGCAACATAGCCGCTTACAAACGCTTACAAGCTACTAAAATTAACTTTCCATCAATCAAATATAATAAATAATAGAAATGAAAACGAAACTACGCAGCAAGTTGATGATGAAGCAATATTTACTTATTTAAAGTTTCTAAATTGCGATGCTCCGTTTTATGAAGTTCTTCTTTACTGAGCGATTTAAAATAGTCATAAGTAATTTTTAAACCTTCAATGCGATTTATTTTTGGAACCCAACCTAAAATTTCTTTTGCTTTGCTAATGTCTGGTCTTCTTTGTTTTGGATCATCTTTCGGTAAAGCCAATGAAATTAATTTTTGTTGAGATCCAGTTAATTTTAAAATTTCAACTGCAAAATCTTTGATTGAAATTTCGTCGGGGTTTCCAATATTTACTGGTAAATGGTAATCGCTTAATAATAACCGATAAATACCTTCTATTAAATCATCAACAAAACAAAAGCTACGCGTTTGACTGCCATCTCCAAACATTGTTAAATCTTCTGATCTTAAGGCTTGGCCAATAAATGCGGGCAACACACGTCCATCATTTAATCTCATTCTGGGGCCATACGTATTAAAAATACGAACGATGCGCGTTTCTAAGCCATGTGTTTCATGATAAGCCATTGTGAGTGCTTCCATAAAACGTTTGGCTTCGTCATAGCAACCACGAGGTCCAACAGGATTTACATTTCCCCAATATTCTTCAGTTTGAGGATGCACTGTTGGGTCTCCATAAACCTCGCTTGTAGAAGCAACTAAAACACGGGCTTTTTTAACTCTTGCTAAACCTAAAACATTATGGGTTCCTAATGAAGAAACTTTTAATGTTTGAATTGGAATTTTTAAGTAATCGATTGGGCTTGCGGGAGAAGCAAAATGCAAAATATAATCAATGTTTCCTGGCACATGAATAAATTTTGAAACATCATGGTGATAAAATTCAAATTGAGGAAGTTTAAATAAATGTTCAATGTTTTTTAAATCACCTGTTATTAAATTATCCATTGCAACAACTTGAAGTCCTTCTTTTATAAAGCGATCGCATAAATGCGAACCTAAAAATCCTGCTGCTCCTGTTATAAGTATTCTTTTTTGCATAGGCTTAATTTGTAAATATTATTTTTTATTTATTCTATCCATTACTAAACTATTTATTAATTGGTCTTAATGCCAATACAATGATAACTATATCCTAGTTTTTTCATTTCTTGATGGTCAAAAATATTTCTTCCGTCAAATATTATTTTTTCATTTAATCGACTACTTATTTCTTTAAAATCAGGAACTCTAAATTCTGGCCATTCAGTAACTATTAATAAGGCATCGGCACCGTTTAAGCTATCGTACATATCTAATGAATATTCAATGGCGTTGCCTACTAAACGATTTGTTTCATGCATTGCAACTGGGTCATAAGCAATAATTCGCGCACCTTCATTTAATAGTTTTTTAATGATCACCAAAGATGGTGCTTCACGCATATCATCTGTTTTTGGCTTAAATGAAAGGCCCCAAAGAGCAAACTTCTTATCTTTTAATTTTCCGTTGAAGTGTAATTTTACTTTATCAAAAAGTACTTCTTTTTGATTTTCATTAACTTCTTCAACAGCGCTCAAAACGCGCATGTTATATTTATTTTCTTTTGCAGTTTTAATTAATGCTTTTACATCTTTAGGAAAACAACTGCCTCCATAACCAACTCCTGGATAAATAAATTTAGTGCCGATGCGCGTATCACTTCCAATTCCTTTACGCACCATATTAACGTCAGCACCCATAATTTCACAAAGATTGGCAATATCATTCATAAAACTAATTTTTGTTGCAAGCATTGCATTGGCTGCATATTTAGTCATTTCCGCAGAAGGGATATCCATGAAATAAATGGGATGACCATTCATTAAAAATGGTTTATATAATTTTCTTATAAACTCTTCAGCTTTCGGATTATCTACACCAACAACAATTCTATCGGGTTTCATAAAATCATCAATAGCAGCGCCTTCTTTTAAAAACTCTGGATTTGAAGCAACGTATATTTCTAATTTTGATTTTCTTTTTGTCAATTGTTCTTTTAAGGCTGTTCTTACTTTTTCAGCAGTGCCAACAGGCACAGTACTTTTAGTAACGACTACCATTTCATTTTTTGCGTTTTCACCAATGCTACTTGCAACTGCAATCACATATTTTAGGTCAGCCGAACCATCTTCGTCAGGCGGTGTTCCTACTGCTATAAAAACCACTTCAGCATCTTGAATGGCTTCAGCTAAATTGGTTGAAAAATGTAAACGTTTTTTTTCCACGTTACGTTTTACCATTTCATCTAAACCTGGTTCGTATATTGGTAAAATTCCTTTGTGTAAATTATCAATTTTATGTTGATCAACATCAATGCAAGTCACATTCATTCCTACTTCTGCAAAGCATGTGCCTGTTACCAATCCTACATATCCTGTTCCGACGATAGCTATTTTCATTTTTTATTAATTAATATTATTATCTATTTGTTACCAAAATAAAGATTTGAAATATCCAGCTTTGTTTTTGCAACGTTTAATATTTGCATCGTATGTTTCAATTATTTTTGCATCCAAACAAAATTGTATAGCTAATTTAAAAGCCTTAGCAGCTTCTTTGTAATTACCCTGTAATTCATACATAATTCCATATTCATTATAAATGACGGATTTATTGATACCACTTATTTTTAATGATTTCTCAAGATGCATATTTAATTCATCGAACCTACCTTGGTTAGAAAGAAAATAAGCATAATTGATAGAAGACGACGTATAACTGACATCAGACTTTATCGCTTGTAAATAGTGAAGCTCTGCTTTTTTATTTTCTTTAAGTTTCGTTTCATATATCCAACCAATATGATTATGAGCTTTACCAAAACCCGGATCTTCCAAAATAATTGATTCTAAAAGCTTTAACGCTTCTGAAATTTTATTATCTCTAATTAAATCATCAGCTCTTAAAAAATCTTCATTCAATGTTAGTTCACTTTCCATAAAACTATTTTACTAATTCTAATAAGTTAGTACAAATATATTTCAATGTTTCTTCATCCATTTCGGTATGCATAGGTAATGATAAAACTGTTGCGCATAATTTTTCCGTAATACTAAAATCTTCTTTTTTAAAGCGATCACTTTTATAAGCATTTTGTAGGTGCAATGGAATAGGGTAGTAGATCATTGCTGGGATGCCACGTTCAAATAATTGTTCCCTAAATTTAGTTCTATCAACCCCAACTAATTGTATGGTGTATTGATGAAAAACATGGGTAGAATTTTTTGCTCGAATAGGTGTGATGATTTTGGAATGATTTGCAAACGCTTTATCGTAATAATTTGCTGCCTTATTTCTAGCAGCAGCATATTCATCAAGGTGTTTTAGTTTTTCTTTCAAAATGGCTGCTTGTATGGTGTCTAATCTCGAGTTTATACCCAACACATCATGCACGTATTGCTTGCTTTGTCCATGATGAGCAATCATTCTTAATTTTTTTGCAAGGAGGTCATCATTTGTAAATATGGCTCCGCCATCGCCGTAGCAACCCAAATTTTTACTCGGAAAAAAAGAAGTACATCCAATTGTTCCAATTGTTCCAGCTTTTAATTTTTTACCATCACTAAATGTATAATCTGCACCAATGGCTTGAGCGACATCTTCTATCACAAATAAATCATATTTTTTTGCGAGAGCTATAATTTGCTCCATGTTTGCACACTGCCCAAACAAATGAACAGGCACTATGGCTTTTGTATTTGGTGTAATCGCCCTTTCAATTGCCTCAACATTAATGTTAAATGTATCTTTATCTACATCCACTAAAACTGGAGTTAATCCAAGCAATCCAATTACTTCGGCAGTAGCTACGTAAGTGAAACTAGCCGTAATAACCTCATCTCCTGGTTTTAAAGCCAATGCCATCATGGCTATTTGAAGTGCATCAGTTCCGTTGGCGCAAGGAATGACATGCTTTACTTTTAAATATTTTTCTAAATCTGCTTGAAATTCTTTAACAGCGGGCCCGTTAATAAAGGCCGTATTATTAATAACATTTTGAATTCCAGCATCAACTTCAGATTTTATTTTTTCATATTGACTTTTCAAGTCAACCATTTGAATTTTTTTTGTTGGGATGGACATCATTAGCTGCTTATAATCTCGGTGCGCAAATATAAAGAATTTGTTTAAAAAGAGATTCCCTTCATTGCTAATAAAATTTGGAACTTTAACTGATTTGCTTTGTAATCTATTAATGATAAAATTTCTTCAATTCAGCGGCAATCATTTTAAATGCTAGCGAATATTCTCAATTATCTGTTGGTAAAAGTTTGTCATCTCTCATCAGCATTTTTATTTAAAAAAAATCTTCGGAAAAATTCATCAAATAGATTTGATCTGTCGCTCTTGTAAAAGCAGTATATAACCAACGGATGTATTCAATGTTTAACATTTCCTTCGTCAAATAACCTTGGTCAATAAAAATGCAAGGCCATTGCCCACCTTGTGCTTTGTGGCAAGTAACAGCATAATTAAATTTAACTTGTAAAGCATTGTAGTAT
>JBKDJY010000158.1:0-26498 GCA_046345275.1 Bacteroidota bacterium | reverse complement strand
GTATCATGATCGTTATTACTTCGCTATCACTAAGAATGGGCAACTTTTTCGCTTTATTTCCTAAAGTTTTAGGGTTGACTGCCTTTGTAAATTCTTTACAAAAATCATGAGCAAGACAATATATTTCTGTAATTTTAGTATTTGTAAAATTCATTGTTCGTTTGTTTTATTGTACAACCTAAACTTAAATGAATAATGCATTTTGCCGATTTTTTACTCTATAACTTATTCAGTAGTAATTGTTTATTATTCGAGTTCAGGTTTAAACAAAATAACTAACCGAGAAATAAGGATGAGAACACCTATACACACAATTACAGGAACCCGTCGTCAAAATCCTTAGACCGCACTAAATCGGACAAGTCAGGAAAATAATCTAATTAAAACTACAAAACTAGTTTTTTGTAACGAGGTCTCTTGGGTTCCACACTTCCTAATCGTTTTTTCCTATTTTCTTCATACTCGCTGTATCCTCCTTCAAACCAATAAACTGAACTATCTCCTTCAAAGGCTAAAATATGAGTACATACGCGATCTAAAAACCATCTATCGTGGCTAATAATTACAGCGCATCCCGCAAAATTTTCTAATCCTTCCTCCAATGCGCGTAATGTATTAACATCCAAATCATTTGTGGGCTCATCAAGCAGCAGTACATTCCCTTCATTTTTTAATGCCATTGCTAAATGCAAACGGTTACGTTCACCACCTGAAAGAACACTTACTTTTTTTCCTTGATCGCTCCCTGCAAAGTTAAAACGTGAAATATATGCCCTTGAATTCATGGATTTACCGCCAAGTATAATATTTTCTGAACCTCCACTTAACACGTCATAAACCGTTTTATTAGGATCGAGTTCTTTGTGGGTTTGATCAACATAAGAAATTTTTACAGTTGGGCCAACTTTAAAAGTTCCTGAGTTCGGTTTTTCTTCTCCCATAATCATTTTAAACAAAGTGGTTTTTCCAGCGCCGTTAGGCCCAATAATCCCAACTATTCCAGCAGGAGGTAATTTAAAATTTAAATGCTCATATAATAATCTATCTCCAAATCCTTTTGAAACATCAATGGCTTCAATAACTTCGTTACCTAAGCGCGGACCATTAGGAATAAAAATCTCAAGACGTTCTTCCTTGTCTTTAATATCTTCATTCATCATTTTATCGTAATTGTTCAAACGTGCTTTCTGCTTCACACCTCTTCCTTTTACGCCTTGTCTCACCCAATCCAATTCTCTTGCTAAAGTTTTTTGTCTTTTGCTTTCTGTTTTCTCTTCTTGTTTTAAACGGTTTCCTTTTTGTTCGAGCCAAGAAGAGTAATTACCCTTCCATGGAATTCCTTCACCACGATCTAATTCTAATATCCATCCAGCAACATTATCTAAGAAATACCGATCATGCGTAACAGCAATAACAGTTCCTTTGTAGTTTTGTAAATGTATTTCTAGCCAATCCACACTTTCTGCATCCAAATGATTGGTAGGCTCATCTAACAATAAAATATCTGGTTCTTGCAATAATAAACGACATAAAGCAACTCGACGTCTTTCTCCTCCTGATAGTACTTTTATTAAGGTATCGCTTTCTGCGCAGCGCAATGCATCCATTGCTCTTTCTAAGCGAGAATCTAAATTCCACAAATCATGTTGATCAATTAATTCTTGAAGTTGCGCTTGACGATTTATTAATTTATCCATTTTATCAGGATCATTAATAATTTCTTCATCCATAAATTTATTGTTCACCTCCTCAAACTCATTCAAAATGTCGACATGTTTTTGAGCACCTTCGCGCACCACTTCAAGTACTGTTTTATTTTCATCAAGTTTTGGTTCTTGCTCTAATAAGCCAATTGTGTAGCCAGGAGATTGATGAATCTCGCCTAAATAATCTTTATCTAAGCCTGCCATTATTTTTAGTAATGACGACTTCCCAGATCCATTTAAACCTAAAACACCTATTTTGGCGCCATAGTAAAATGATATGTAAATGTCTTTTAAAACTTGCTTTTGCGGCGCATGTATTTTTGACACATTCACCATACTATAAATTATTTGCCTTCCTATTTCTGACATGGTTTATTAATTTTTGAAGTGCGAATTTAGTTTAAATTATTTTGAAAGGACTTAAATCACACTATTTTTATATCATTATTTTGGAAAATATATCGGATCTCATTTGTTATATACATGAAAATATTCATAGAGTCTTTTTGTATACATTCCATAATAACTACTAAATTTACAAGTAAAATTAAATTAATTCATGATTAAAATTCACAGTTTTGTATTTGGCCCTTTTCAAGAAAACACTTATCTTTTATATGATGAAACAAAAGAATGCGTGATTTTAGACCCTGGTAACAATAATGCTGAGGAAGACAAACAATTATATGATTTCATTTCAAATAACAACCTTCTTTTAAAAAGATTAATTTTAACGCATGGCCATATTGATCACATCAATGGCAATAAATTTATATTTGATACTTACGGCCTACTGCCTGAAGTTCATCAGAATGATTTGTATTTTATTGAAAATCATTTAGCAAGTGCTACCATGTATGGTTTGATTGTGGAATCAAGCCCAATTCCAAAATCATACATAAATGAAGGTGATACCATTGTATTTGGAAATTCAAAACTCAACACTGTTTTCACGCCAGGTCATTCCCCTGGAAGTATCTCGTTTTACAACTTAGAAGAAAAATTTATAATTGTTGGGGACGTATTATTTAGAGGTAGTATTGGTCGTACTGATTTGCCTTTGGGTAATTTTGAAGATTTAATGTCTTCCATTGAAACTAAATTATTTCCACTCGGCGACGATTTAAAAGTTTACAATGGACATGGGCAGCCTACTACCATTGGCTTTGAAAGACTAAATAATCCTTTTTTAAGTTAGGATTATTCTAGCTATTTATAAATAAAAAATTCTAGCTCTATCCAAAAATGGTGCAATTATTTATGCTCTTATTCTTATTTATTTTCAATTAGAGTTTTTTGCAAAAGTCTTTACACAGTTTTAATCAAACGGCTTCTGTTAAAAACAATTTTCAAAAAATACTTTCTGCATATTTAATAATCCTAATTTAACATCATGACTAAATGGGTTTATCAACTGATTGGTGTAAGTATTTTCTTTATTATAACAGCGTTTGCTTTCAAGACGAAAAACACAGAGCCTGATTTTTTAAAGCTAGAATCAAGATGGGTTGATTCGGTTTATAATTCTTTAAATTTTGACCAACGCATTGGACAATTATTTATGGTTGCTGCTTATAGCAACAAGGACATGAAACATGTGCGTGAGATTAGAGAATTAATTCAAAAATATCATATTGGTGGGCTTATTTTTATGCAAGGTTCGCCATTAAAAGAAGCAAGGCTCAATAACTATTATCAGAAGCTTTCTAAAACTTCTTTATTAATTTCAATTGATGGAGAATGGGGTTTAGCAATGAGGCTTGATAGTACGCCAAAATATCCTCGTCAAATGACTTTGGGAGCCATTCAAAACGATTCCCTTATTTTTGAAATGGGAAAACAAATTGCCAAAGAATGCAAGCGAATGGGCATTCATGTAAATTTTGCACCAGTTGCAGATATTAATAACAATGCTTTAAACCCTGTCATAGGAATGAGAAGCTTTGGTGAAAATAAATTCAAGGTAACCAAAAAAGCCATGATGTATATGAAAGGCTTACAAGCTGAAGGAGTTATGGCAAACGGGAAACACTTTCCTGGACATGGAGATACAGATGTGGATTCTCATAAAGAATTACCAATCATTAATGGGTCAAAAGAAAGATTAGACAGTTTGGAATTATATCCTTTCAAACAGTTGTTTGATGAAGGATTAAGTAGCATCATGGTCGCACATCTATTTGTGCCCAGTTATGATACTTCAAAAAACACGGCCTCTACCTTATCACAAATTATTGTAAACGATTTATTGAAACAAAAAATGGGCTTTAAAGGCCTAGTGTTTACAGATGCTTTAAATATGAAAGGCGTTTCAAATTATTATCAACCTGGTATGCTAGATGTGAAAGCTTTTTTGGCAGGTAACGATGTGTTGTTGTTTTCAGAAAATGTGCCAGTAGCCATTGAGCAAATAAAATTAGCAGTGAGTAGAAACGAAATTTCAGAAGATGAAATTGGAAGACGATGCAAAAAAATATTGAAAGCAAAATTTTGGTGTGGCTTAAATAAACTTCAATACGTAAAGACAAAAAACTTAACTAAAGAATTAAACACCAAGCGGTCAGACGCATTAAATACTAAGTTGGCAGAGGCTTCGGCAACCTTACTAAAAAACGAAAATGATATCATACCCCTCAAAAACTTAGGAAATTTAAAAATAGTTAGCGTATCAATTGGTGAAAAAACGGAAAATGAATTTACAAGCACTTTAAAGAAATATACCAATATTCATTTTATGGGCATAGCGCATGATGCAAAACAGCCAGAAAGAGATACGCTGCTGGAAAAAATAAATGAATATGATTTAGTGATTTTACAAGTTAACAAAACCTCCTATCGACCTCAAAATAATTTTGGTTGTTCTTCTGGAAGTATTGAATTGATGAGGCAAATCATAAATAAAAAACAAACAATTACCTGCTTATACACAAACCCTTATTTAATCAATCAACTCATTGGTATTGAAAATTCACAAGCTCTGTTAATGCTTTATGAAGATTCAAAATTTAGTCAAAAAGCTGCTGCTGACGCCATTGTTGGCGCTATTACAATAAATGGCAAATTACCTGTATCAACCAAATTATTTAAACTAGATGCAGGGTTAGAAATCCGAAAAAGAATACGTTTGCAATATGTAACACCTGAATATTTAGGAATTTATAATCAAAAACTTAAAGAACTAGATTCGCTAGCTGAGATGGGTATTAAAGAAAATGCTTATCCTGGATGCCAAATTATTGCCATTAAAGATGGAAAAGTTTTTTATCAAAAGAGTTTTGGGAAACAAACTTATCATCCAAATTCAGAAAAAGTAAATGATAGTACCATTTATGATTTAGCCTCTTTAACTAAGATTTTATCCTCTTCATTAGCATTAATGAAATTGAGCGAAAACAAACTATTTGATTATAATAAAAATCTAAGTTTTTATTTTCCTGAAGTGAAAAATTCATTTCCATTTGAAATGAATTATAAAGATATTTTAACTCATCAAGCCGGGTTAACAGCATGGATTCCTTTTTGGCAAAAAACGGTTGATAAAAAATTTAATTATCTAGAAGGATATTATAGCGACTCTCCATCTGAAAAATTTCCAACTCAGGTAGCTCGAAATCTATATGTGGTAAAGGATTTTAGCGATAGCATTTATAAGCAAATATTACTAAGCAAGGTAAATGAACCCGGAAAATATATTTATAGCGACGTTGGATATTATTTTTCAAAAATATTAATTGAACGCCTCACTAAAATGCCCATCAATCAATATGTAATTAATGAGTTTTATAAACCCATGAATTTAGGATTAATGTATTTGCCTCTAACAAAATACCCAGCTAGTCAAATTGCGCCTACCGAACTTGATAAAGATTTTAGAAAACAACAAATAAGAGGTTATGTACACGATCAAGGTGCGGCTTTGTTAGGTGGAGTTGCAGGTCATGCTGGTTTATTTGGAAATGCAAATGATGTGGCCATTATTATGCAGATGTTATTAAACCAAGGAAATTACGGCGGGATACATTTTTTAGATAGCAATATCATAAAAGAATTTACCCGTTCTCATTTCCCAAATAATCGCAGAGGTTTATGTTTTGATAAACCTGAATTTGATGTAAAAAAAGAAAGTCCGGTTGTGAGTGAATGTAGTTTGGAAAGTTTTGGACATAGTGGTTTTACTGGAACTTTTGCTTGGGCTGATCCATCAAATGGTTTAATTTTTATATTTTTATCCAACAGAATATTTCCAAGTGCGAATGAAAATAAATTGGCAAAGCTTGGTATTAGAGGAAAAATTCATCGTACATTGTACGAAGCATTAAATACAACTATTTATCCGTAAAATAATGGAAGAATCATTAAAAGAACAAAAAAGTAAAATCATTACCTTATTAACCGAAAAATCGGTAATGAAGCAAGATGTTTTTAAAAACACCATTTCAACGTTTGAACTTTTAAAGAATTGCATTAATGAGATTTCTAGTAGCATGATTTCTGAAGTAAAACAAATTGATAAGCGAATTGGCATTGAGGTAACTGAAATAAGTAAATATTCTACAAAATTTAAAGTAGCAGGAGATATTTTAGAATTTTTTATGCATACAAATGTATTTGAATTTGAAAAATCGCATCCCATGTTTAAAACAAATTACATTAAGCAAAACAAATACAATTCGTATAGCGGGATTATTAATGTATATAATTTTTTAGCTGATTCTTTAAAATATAATCGCACCGAAGATTTGGGATATTTAGTATGCAGAATATTTATCAATAGAGAAAATCATTTTTTTATAGAATCAAAAGGCTCTATCGGCATTAAGTATTCTATGTTTTCATTCGAGCCTATTAATAAAGAACAGTTAATTGAAGTGATCAATGAACTCATTATTTTTGCCATTTCATTTGATTTATATACTCCTCCCATCGAAAACATTAAAGAGGTTTCTGTTGGCGAACTACAAGAAAAAATTAGCAGCATCAATTTAAGAACAGGCAAACGATTAGGTTATAGTTCATCCGAAGGAGATGATTCTAATTTATATATCTAGTTTAAATGAATTTTAAAACGAAGTTTTTTATCATTTCATTTATTGAAGGTGCTTGCGTAATGGCATCAGAAATATGCGGCGCAAAATTATTATCACCATTTTTTGGAAGCAGTTTATATGTGTGGAGCGCTGTGATGGCAATAACATTAGGCGGCTTGGCAAGTGGATATTTTATAGGAGGAAAATTAAGTCGAGGTGAAAACAAACAATCTTTATTGTTTTCTATTTTAGTGATTGCTTTTAGTTTTTTGGCGATTATGCCTTTTTTGTCAAATTACATTTACGTGATTGCTTTTCGCTTTTCATTAATTCCTGCAGTTGTAATCAGTACAATTGGCATTTTATTTCCATGCATGCTTTTGATGGGTCTAACATCTCCATTATTGGTTTCTCTTCTTACTGTTAATGTAACTGATAGCGGCTTATATACTGGGAAAGTTTATTCCATTTCTACACTTGGGGGTATTTTTTCTACTTTTTTATGCGGGTTTTATTTAATTCCTTTAATAGGTATATCCTATACATTGCTTATTTTTTCAGCTAGTTTGGCTTTAGCAAGTTTATTATTATTAAAAAAGAGCAAACAAGATCTTACATTATTTGTATTGATTGTTTTTGCAATTTCATTTGTTAGTTTAACTCATTTGCCAAAAAGAAAGAATTGTATTGTCACACAGGATGGCATTTTAGGAAAAATTGAAGTTGTTGACGAAAAACAAAACGAACAAGTTAGTTATAGAAAACTTTTTGTAAACAACATTCTCCAATCTGAAATGAATTTAAAAACCAAGCAAAGTACTTTTGACTACATTAGGGTATTGGAAAAAAATTTGCCTTTCTTTCCAAAAGGTAAAGCTTTGGTAATGGGCATTGGCGGTGGATTGGCATTAAATATGCTTAAACAAAATGAATATGAAGTTGTTGGAGTTGAATTTGATGAAAGAATAATTGCCGTTGCTAAAAAATATTTTTATTTAAACACATCTATCCAAACAATTTGCGCTGATGCCAGACAGTACATTAATACAAACAAAATTAAATATGATTTGGTGATGTTTGACGTATTTAAAGCTGAAGAACAACCTTCATATGTGCTAACGCTTGAAAGTCTTAAACTAATAAAAGCATTTTTGAATCCCAATGCAATTTTACTCATCAACACACATGGCTATGTAGAAGGAACAATAGGAATGGGAACACAATGCTTGATAGCGACATTGAAAAAAAGCGGATTCAATGTTAAAATTTGTACGGATAAGCATAATCCAGATTATAGGAATTTATTGATTATTGCTAGTGCCAAACAAATAACGAAAACTTTAGCATTCGAATTAAATTTTAAAGTTGAAGTAAACGATTTATTAAATACGGATGATAAGCCTGTATTTGAAAAATTAAATGCTGAGGCAAATCAAGCTTGGCGTTTAAATTATTTAAAGAATTACTTGTTTTATAAACCTTTTT
Source organism: Bacteroidota bacterium (assembly GCA_046345275.1). Taxonomy (GTDB): domain Bacteria; phylum Bacteroidota; class Bacteroidia; order B-17B0; family Aurantibacillaceae; genus UBA4416. The sequence continues at coordinate 18,280 of JBKDJY010000158.1, read as the reverse complement.
TTTACTACATTTGTTCTGCTGAATATTAAAATGCAAAAAATAAAATCATATATCTCAATGCTAATGCTTGCATTATTGCTTTTCCCAATGGCGGAAAAAGTAATGCATGAGTTGGGTCATTTAGATGATGAGCATTGTGAAATTCAGTCAACACATTTCTGTAAGCAAGAGCATAACTGTTCAATTTGTGATTATATTTTCTCTTCGTCTTCTTCAGCAATATCTCCTAATGAGCAAGAACAATTAATTGCATTTCCTCAAGATATAAGTTCCAATATCATAGGTATTATTTCTAATACCACAAATTTCCTAAAATATACCTTACCGTTAAGAGGTCCGCCAATAGCTTAATTTATTCCTTTAGTAAATTAGTTATTAATCTTTAAAACAAAATAAAGCAAGCCTATAATAAGGTTTTTGATTTCTAGTATATGCAATACTCAATAATGTATTTCGTTTGTATGTATAATTCACATTGCATAGGCTATATATTAACTTACTAAGAATGTATCAATTGATACTTTTTGTAAAAGGTATAATTCTATAATAGAAATCTATTCCTCCAAAATTCAAATTTCCTTTAAAGTGAAACTATACAATCGTGCGTATATCTATTTTTCCTTTTTCATTTTATTAATGAATACAATGCCATATATGGCACAAATTTCATGCGTCTATAATATAAGTGGTAAAATAATTGATTTGGATGACGGTAAAGAATTAGATGGAACTTTTGTTATTTTAAAACAATCAAACCAAACTATAGTTACAAATGAACACGGCAACTTTAAATTTTCCAATCTTTGCGCAGGTAATTACCAAGTTATAATACAACATATTGGTTGCAAAGACACAACCATTAATGTCGAATTAATAAAAGATATAAAGCTCACAATAAAATTACCTCATAGCGCCATTGAGTTAAATGAAATTGACATTATAGATAAACAGTCTGAAATGATAAAAACTCAAGCTGTTAATGAAATAAAATCAAAGGAATTAGATGCTACACGAGGTCAAACTTTGGGAGAATCATTAAAATTAATTGGCGGAGTAACCACTTTAAACACTGGGAGCACAATTTCAAAACCAATGATACATGGTATGCAAGGCTATAGAGTATTGATTTTAAATAATGGAATTAGGCAAGAAGGACAACAATGGGGGAATGAACACGCTCCTGAAATTGACCCATTTATAGCACAAAAATTATCAGTAATTAAAGGTGCAAATTCTGTAAGATATGGCAGTGATGCAATGGCTGGTGTTATTTTAGTTGAACCAAACGATTTACCTGATACTGCGGCTATAACTGGCGAAGTAAATTTAGTTGGAATGAGTAATGAGCAAACTGGTGTTGCATCAGGTATTTTACAGGGCTATTTTGATAAATTGAAAGGCTTTAGTTGGCGCATACAAGGAACATATAAAAAAGGTGGGACAATTAAAACACCAACCTACTATTTAAAAAACACAGGTGTTGAAGAAATGAATTTTTCTTACGCCCTTGGATATCATCGCAAAAATTGGGGAATTGAAGGCTACTACTCTCAATTTAATACCAAAATTGGTATTTTTAGTGGTGCGCACATCGGTAATTTAACCGATTTAAAAAGTGCTTTCAATGCTCAAAAACCACAAGATAGTTTAGCTACTTTTTCTTATGATATAGGCAGACCGTATCAAGATATATCACATGAATTGGCAAAAGGCAAATTTCATTTTCATATAGCACCACGATGGATTGCTAATATACAATATGCGTATCAGTATAACATTAGAAAAGAGTATGATAAACATCCACCATTAAACAATGCTTTAGCGGCACTCAATAAGCCCGAATTAGATTACCGTATTACATCTCAAACTATTGACTTAGTAATTGAGCATTTGAATATTAGATCATTTAGAGGTCAATTTGGAGGAAGCTATATAAATCAAAAAAATGTTTATTTAGGTCGTTTCTTTGTTCCAAACTTTATTAACAATACTTGGGGAGTATTCGCAAATGAACGCTATGTAAAACAACATATAGAATTTGAAGTAGGTCTTAGATTTGATCAGAAAAATTTAAAATCATTTTATTATATCGGCAATGAATTAGTAAAACCTGAATTGAATTTTAATAATGTTTCTTGGAATGTTGGAACTATTATTAAGCCTAAAACAAATTTAAACTTCTTTATCAATGCAGGCTCTGCATGGCGTGCACCCGCGCCTAACGAATTATATAGTAATGGCGTTCATCATGGCGTTGGTTCTATTGAACGAGGCGACCCAAATTTAAAAACAGAGCAAGTTTATAATATAACATTAACTGGAATATATAAATTTAAAACAACCTCTATTGAACTGTCTGGTTATCATAATCAATTTTCAAATTTCATTTATATGAATCCAGCATCTCAACCCGAATTAACTATTAAAGGAGCTTACCCAGTTTTTAACTACAAACAAGCCAACGTTAGAATTAGTGGTATCGACGCAAAAATTCAGACTCAATTATTTAAGCATTTAGAATTAACAACAAAAGCTATGTTATTAAGAGCTTGGAATTACTCCATTAATGATTATTTAGTTTACATACCATCCGATAGATATTCTCTTGACGGAAAATTATTTACTAAAATTTCAAAAATAATATCTGAAATATATCTAAAAGCAGGTTATCAATTTATCACTAAACAATGGCGTGTACCCGCCAATACAGATTTTGCACCACCGCCAAAAGCCTATGGCTTATTGACAACCGAAATTGGTAGTTCGTTTAAATTTGGCAAACAACAATTGAACATAAGTTTAACAGCAAATAATTTATTAAATACAATTTACAGAGATTACTTAGATAGGTTTAGATACTTTGCCGATAGCCAAGGGCAAAATTTTACATTAAGAATAAAAATGCCATTAACGATTAACGATAAAAAATAAACAAATAAATAAAAACCAAATAAATAAGCAAAAAATGAAAAAAACCATCACAACAGTAGCATTATTAGCTATGCTCGCAACAACTTTTACATCATGTAAAAAAGACAAAAAAGAAGAACCTACTCCTAAACAACCAGCACCACCTGTAAACCAAGCGGAGTTAATTACTACTATGAAAGTAACACTTCATGACACAACAACACACACAAACACAGTTTTTATGTTTAGTGATTTAGATGGTCCTGGAGGCAATCCAGCTACATTTGGAGGCACTAATCAGTCTGATTCAGTCATAAACATTTTATCAAATCATGTGTATGAAGCAACAATTTTATTACTAGACCAAACAAAAAGCCCTGTCGATACAATTTCAAATGAAGTTGAAGAAGAAGGTGTTGACCACATGTTTTTCTTTAATACAACCAATCCAACAGGCACTCCATTTACCGTTTATTTGCCAAATAGCATGACAACTATTAAATATTTAGATTTAGATGGAAACAATAAGGGTATCGGTTTATCAACCTTATGGACTGCTCCAAGTATGGTGATGAGTAAATCGCTATTAACTATTGAATTAAAACACCAACCAGGGGTGAAAGATGGTACTTATGCTCCAGGTGAAACAGATATACAAGTAGCTTTTAAATTAAAGGTAAATTAAAACTAAAAGAAAATAGATTAATTTATTAATCTATTTTCTTTTTTTCTTGTTAAAATTTGGTTGAATAAAAAAGGTTGCATTACAAGTTTAACCTCATAATACAACCCAATTATAAACTTAGTAATATTAAGATTCACATTTGGCGATGCAGAGTGAAATGACAAAACTGTTAAATCACTCACGAGTCTTATAAAACATAAATTTAATTCTATAAAAGTAATGAATAATCAAGTAGCAAAAAAGCTACCAGTTACTGTTTTGAGCGGCTTCTTAGGAGCTGGCAAAACAACCCTTCTTAATCACATACTACATAACAAAGAGGGATTGAAAGTAGCGGTAATAGTAAACGACATGAGCGAAGTAAATGTTGATGCTCGCTTAGTAAATGAACAAAATACACTATCAAGAACAGAAGAACGATTAGTTGAGATGAGTAATGGTTGTATCTGCTGCACATTGCGAGAAGACTTAATGATTGAAGTTGAAAAATTAGCTAAGGAAAATAGATTTGACTATCTTTTGATTGAAAGTACAGGTATTTCTGAGCCAATTCCAATTGCACAAACTTTTTCGTTTGTTGATGAAGAACAAAACATTGATTTATCGCGTTTTTCAAAAATTGACACAATGGTTACTGTAGTTGATGCTTACAATTTTTTTCAAGATTTTTCTACTTCTGAAAACTTGCAAGATAGAAATCTGAATAAAGAAGATGCAAATGACACAAGAACCATTGTTAATTTATTAACCGATCAAATTGAATTTGCTAATGTTATTATTTTAAATAAAACAGATTTAGTTTCAGAAAGTAATTTATTGCAATTAAAAGCATTACTTAAAAAACTAAATCCAGATGCAAAAATATTAGTCAGTTCTTTTAGCAAAGTAACGCCTAACTCAATATTAAATACAGGCTTATTTGATTTTGAAAAAGCGTCTCAATCTGCTGGTTGGATAAAAGAATTAGAAAACGACCATGTTCCAGAAACAGAAGAATACGGGATTAGTTCTTTTGTGTTTAAAAATAAAAAGCCATTTCATCCATTACGTTTTTGGTCATTTATTAACGATGTGTACCCAGACACAATTATTAGAAGCAAAGGTTTATTTTGGTTAATATCTAGGCCAGACAGTGCTATTAATTGGAGTCAAGCTGGGGGCAGTTTACGCGCTGAACCAGCAGGCGTTTGGTGGTGCAGTATGCCTTTTAGTGAACGAATAAAATTTGAAAGTTTTATTGATAATCAAAAAAGTATTGAAGCGAAATGGGATAAAATATTTGGAGATAGACTAAATGAATTAGTAATTATTGGTCAAGAACTAAATAAAATTCTCATAACTGAACAATTAGAATCTTGCTTATGTACTGATACAGAAATACAAAAATGGCAAAACGGATTTAAGTATAAAGACGAGTGGCCAATTTAAATAAATAATCCTCTTAATTAAAAAACAAACATAAAAATAATAACATGAAAAAAACATTTTTAAAACTAACAGTAATTGTATCTTTTATATTTGGCGTTACCTCTTGCGGCAACAACAACAAACAACTACATGAAAAATTAGTAGCTGACCATAAAACATTGGAATCAGAAGATTCTTTGATGGAATCCGAACATAATAATATGAACAGTGACCATGACATGTGGATGAAAACGGAATTAGACGAAAAAAACACCACCATGCAAAGTCAACATAAATTGATTGAAAAGCAACACTTCGCATTAATAGTTAAACATGATTCTATTGTAAAACTTCATAAAAAGTTAACCGCTAAACACTCTGCCCTTGAAACTGAACATGAGCAAGGAAAAACAAATATCCAGAAGATTGAAGAAGACCATAAAATGATGATGGAAGAACATGCTAAAATGAAAAAAGAACATGACGAACTTATTTCTGACCATAAAAAAATGCAAGTAGACCATGAGCAAATCCTCAATCAACATAAAAAATAATAACATAAAAAATTAAGTAATGGCGAAGGCAATATTAAATAAAGGGATAAATTCAGTATTGGATGCGCTTGGCTTTTCAGCATCAACCTTGTGCGCAACTCATTGTGCGATCCTACCATTTGTGATGAGCTTTTTGCCCTTTTTAGGCATTGAGTTCTTGAGTAATCTAAACTTTGAATTAGTAATGTTAGGCAGTAGCGTACTTTTAGCATTTACTTCTTTTCTAGTAGGCTATTATAAACACCATCACGATAATGAAGCTCTTATGATAATGCTAGTGGCGTTTATCTTTTTTGTTTTAGGTCATGTAAATCAAATGCCTACAATATTTGAAATGATCTGTACACCAATTGGTGGTTTTATTATGGCATTTGCTCATTATCGAAATTGGAAATTATGTAAAGAGAAAAATTGTAAAATATGTAAATAAATGGAAGCAGAAACGAAAACATTAAAATCGTCATGTAGATGCTCACATGCACATAGTGATATATATGCAAATAAAACTAAAATTGTTTTATTTATAAGCGTAATAGCTATGCTATTCGAAATACTATTTGGCTATATAACAAATTCGATGGCTTTGCTTTCTGATGGGTGGCACATGGCTTCACATGTACTTGCAATTGGTTTAACTTGGGTTGCTTACTTATTTATAAAAAAGAATAAGGATAATAAAAAATTTAAAAATGGTACAGATAAAATACTGTCTCTTTCTGGATATTCAAGTGCCTTTTTATTATTATTTGTAGCTCTATTAATGATTGTAGAATCTTTTCATCGCATAATGCATCCAGAAAATATTCACTATAATGATGCATTAATAGTAGCAATTTTAGGACTTATAATTAATCTTATATCTGCAAAGGTTTTACATCATAATGATGAACATTCCGACCACAATATCAAAGCAGTCTATTTACATGTTTTAGCTGATGCACTTACGAGTGTATTTGCAATCATAGCACTATTTATAGGTAATGCATATAATATTTCTTGGTTAGATTCAATTACTGGTATTCTTGGTTCTTTGATTATTATAAAGTGGGCAATTGATTTAATAATACAATCTGGTAAAACATTATTAGATTACTCGTCTCAATCATTGAATTAAAATTATTCATTAAATAAATAAAAACTCCATAATTAATGGAGTTTTTATTTAATACACTACTTTCTATATATAATTATGCCGTTCCCTATCGGGTCGGGCTATCCGCTATTATCTTTTTATGCATACACACAGTCTTTCTTGTAAAAAGAAGTTACACATTTCGTTGGACAATCCCAAAGAAACAATGCAAAAAAGTAAAACTAGCTACTGTTAAACTAAATGTATATCGACCTAACCGCATAGACAAATAAACCGCCACAATATGCTAACCTGTGTGCATAGACCTGTTTGTAATGAACTGTGTACAAGCCATCACACATTTTGCAAGCCCATTTATTTGTGCAACAAACAAACATTTCGGCGTTTAGTCAAGAGAGTGTTTCAAAACCGCACTAGGCAAAGCCCCAAAACGATAACTATAAGAAAATTTTGGTCATTTAACGAATTATATTTTCATAACTAATTTGAATTTGGTAATCTCACAAAATAGCAGAATCCATTTTCCTGATAAAGCACCTTTAAACTTGGGTAATTTTGCTTCAAATTTTCAAATTCATTGATTTTCGAAACAAAACAAGCTGGTTTGGTAATTTTACCTCCTAGCAAATAATCCGTGTAAAAACGACTAAATGAAAATTTTATATTCAAGCCTAGCTTTTTATTTTCCTCCTCATGCTCTTTAGTATATTTTAGAAAATTTTCGTCATTTTTATTTTCCAATTGAAAACGTCCATAAAATAAAGTGCCATAACTTTTAAATCTAAGCGACTCAATGGAATAATTATTTTTAGAGCATATCTTATAAAAATTAATTGCAGAATGCTGTGTGTACTTTTCGATTTTAGGAACAATAAACATTAACAAAGCTTCAATCGTTATTAATGAGCAAGCAAACAAAACATGGATAAATTTGTATTTCCTATTGTTGATGTTGAATATTGAAATAAACCCAAGGACAATAAAAAACAATCCGATTAAAAATTCAAAACCGCTCCAACTTACTTTAGCTTTCAAATTTTCTATGGCAAACACATCATCAATTAAATTACTGTTAATTAACAAGTCTTTTAAATATGGAAATAACCCAATACCAATAAATGCAATGCCAAAAATAAATAGTACTAAGTAAGCCAATACATTTAGGGCAATAGTCCATTTCACTAATCCTAATTTCAGTTTTGTAATCGAATACGTAGCTAAATATGTTAACGGAAAATAGCATAAAGAAGAGTAATGAATTATTTTTGTTTGGACAATAGAAAACAAAAGTAAGACCACCCAAAATAATACAAACATCCAATGCTTAATATGTAATTGAAATGTTGAATCAGAATGTTGTTTTTTAAAAGCTAATAGAAAAAATAAAGAAGAAGGAAAACAACCAAACAGTAATACCACAAAGTGATAAATAAATGGTCCACCATGATCGCTATCTTCAGTCTTTAATAAGCGGATTTGATAATTTATAAATTCAACAATAACGTGTCCGTTGCCTTTAATTAATTCTACAATAAACCAACTTAAGCCAGTTGCTAAAAATGAAATTGCAAAAGCAAGTAGATATTTAAACTTTGATATTTTTTTAAACTTATTGTAAATAAAAAATATTATGACGGATAAACCAACTAATAATAAGGCAACTGGCCCCTTTGTTAGTAAAGCCAATCCTAAGAAAATACCAGCACTTATAGACGTCTTATAACCATCTTTTCCAATGGGATTATAGGTGTGTTTGATTAAATTAAAAACAGCTAAAAAAATAAATAGATTAAACCAAGGATCTATAATTCCACTCTTAAAAAATAAATGCGGAAGCAATGTGGAAGCATAAACAAAAACCCAAGTCATACCAAACTTAACATCATTAGAAATTTTCCCAACTCTGTACAAAATCAATAACGTAATAACACCGCATAAAGCATTTGGGAAGCGTGCCGCAAACTCATTAATCCCGAAAAGGTTCATACTTAAAGCCTGTAGCCATATAAACAATGGTGGTTTTTCCCAAAAAGGTTGAAAATATAATTGAACGTCAGAATAATTTTTTGAAAGAAGCATTTCTCTGGCACATTCAGCAAAATTAATTTCATCCCAATCAAATAATGGAATGTTGCCTATAAAAGGAATATATAGCAAAGAACCAAAAATGGTTATGAGGATGTAAATTTTAAGGTCAGAATTAAATATTTTAAACATTTCTTTCTTTCTCTACTAAATTTAATATTCCATTATTTAAGTTGTATGATTTATTTCTTAAATAAAAAAATAAATAAAAAATAACTGCAAAAACAAATCCAATGATTGAACCAAAATAAACATCAACCAACCAATGTTGAGATAAATAAGTTCTACTAAATGCAGTTATAAGAGCTAAACAAAACCAAAGTAATTTATAAAAATTATGTTTACTCAATAACATGAAACTTATAAATATTGCAAATGCCGTGGTAGCATGACCACTCGGGAATGAATTAAATGAGTTTAATTTCACGCCTTCAATAACCTTGAGCGGCAAGCCTGCATAATATTGAAAACAAAATGCTGGTCGACAAGTATTCAAATAAATAAAATTTTTGATAATGCTAGTAATCAAAGCGGAAGATACATAAGAGAGTAAAATGTAAATAGATTTTTTAATGTGAATAAACAACATGATGATGATAATTAAAATAGCAGAAATACCATCCCCTAAGTGCGTGATATATTTAAAAAAATAATCCAAGTAAGGATTTCCCACATAATCATTGATGGATTGATGAATTTGAACTTTTCCGTCATTTAACAGCCAACCTCCTGCACATACAAGCAGCAAAAAATAAATTGATATAGTACTAAAATTATCTTTAATAATTTTTTTCATCTTAGGAATTGATTCTTAAATAATTGAAGGCACAATATCATTGAAATTAAAAAAAATAAAAACATTAATCTTCATCTTGCAAATGTATAATTTTGATTATAATTACATCCTATATAAAGATCACGTTTTAATTTTTTAACTACAATCACCATGACCATAAAAGCTAACAATCCTTCTCTAAAATCTTGGATTACTGTTGAAGCAAATTCTGACTTTTCTATTCAAAATTTACCCTTTGGTATTTATTCTGATCAAATAACAAAACATCGAGCTTGCTCAGCAATTGGCAAATATATTATTGATTTATCAGAATTAAACAGTCGAGGTTTTTTTAAAGAATTCGCCATATCAAATGATATATTTAATCAATCAACTCTTAATGATTTTATTTCACTTGGAAAAGAAACTACGAGAGCAATTAGAAATAGACTTTCTGAATTACTTGTGAATACTAATAAAGAGTTACAAGAAGACAAATTATTATTTGATGCTATTTTTAGGAAACAAAGCGATGTATCGATGCTTTTACCCGTAAAAATAGGTGATTATACAGATTTCTTTAGCAGCATCGATCATGCCACGAATACAGGCAGTATGTTTAGAGACCCTGCAAATGCACTACTTCCAAATTGGAAACATATTCCTGTTGGATACCATGGTAGATCATCCAGCATAACTGTTAGTGGCCACTCTTTTCATCGACCAAAAGGACAAATGAAACCTCCTGATGCAGAAGTGCCAATTTTTGGGCCGACGAAACAATTGGATATTGAATTAGAAACAGCTTTCATTATTGGAAAATCAACTAAAATGGGCGAAAGTATTAGTACTGAGAAAGCTGATGAATATATTTTTGGAATGGTTTTATTTAATGATTGGAGTGCGCGAGATATTCAAGCGTGGGAGTACGTGCCACTTGGCCCCTTTTTAGGAAAGAACTTTGCATCTACTATTTCTCCTTGGATCATAACTTTAGATGCTTTAGAACCTTTTAGAACCATAGGATATACGCAAGAGCCTAAAGTATTGCCTTATTTACAATATACAGGTAATAAAAACATCGATATTAATTTGGAAGTTTATCTCATACCAGAAAACGGAGAAGAAAACTTAGTTACCACATCTAATTATAAATACATGTATTGGACTATGGAACAACAATTGGCTCATCATACCATAAATGGCTGTAATATTAATGTTGGAGATATGATGGCAAGTGGCACCATTAGTGGCCCCACAAAAAAAGAATATGGAAGCTTTTTAGAATTAACTTGGAAAGGCACACAACCATTAAAACTTAAAGATGGTTCCGAACGAAAATTTTTAAATGATAATGACACTATTGTCCTTAAAGGCTTTTGCAAAAAAGATAATGTGCGCGTTGGATTTGGAGAATGTAAAGCAAAACTTCTACCTGCTAATTAAGAAGATTCAGTTAAAAACTTAATGATGGTTTTATTTAATTTTTTGGGATTGTTAAAAATGACATCATGTTTTGTTTTTGGAAACACCACTAACTTTGTAGTGCTAGGAAAAACCTGATGTAATTGAATCCCAACATTAACAGGAATAACACCATCTATTCCGCCCCAAATTAGCAGGGTTGATGTTTTATCTAAGTTGTAATTTAAAGTTTGATAATGCGCTTCTTTTTCAGTTAAATAATTCATTTGCTTATCTCTAATTTCTTTCGTTGGCAAAAAATAATATTTTATAATTTTTAATTTTATTTTTCGAGTTAAAGGTAATCGTTTTGAAAAAGCAAGTTTTTTTAGCACATTAAAGCCTTCAATTGTATTTGGTGCAATAATATTTCGTAGGCCATTTATATGATTAATTTTGGCTATACTATCAGCCATGGCAGTTGAATAAAATTTAACTGGACCATCAATGATGATTAATTTATTTACGGAAGATTGAAACAATTCATTATATACTGCCGCAGTTAAAGCTCCATAACTAAATCCCATGACATTTATTTTTTTTGTAAAGCCTAATTTTATCAGTGCTTCAAAAATTTGTTGCGCTTGAAACTCAACCGAATAATCCTTGGAAGAAGAAGTACTTTCTCCAAAATAAATTAAATCTGGTAATATTAAATTAAATTTTTTTGATAATGTTTTAAGTTGTTTGCTCCAGTTTATTCGAGCGTTAGCACCCATACCATGAAGCAAAAGTAAAGTTGGTTTATTGAAGTCATTACTGTAAGAAATATGGATGACGGCATTTGATGTTGAAATAAGCGTGTCGTTAGTTGTGTATTTGTTAACCTTCTTTTTAGAATATTTATCTTGCAAACGAAGCATGTAAGGTGATTTTGCTTGACCAAAACCAAGGTTAATAAGCAATAACGAGACTATCAAAAAAGCTATATTATTTTTCATCAAAAATATGCGCCTAAAGTCATTGTTACTTGTCCAGCAAAAAAATGGTGATTGGCATTTCCATTTCCTTTGCCTAAAACGAGAACCCTTGTGTAATCTGCATACGCACCCTTGGCCATCAACTCAAAAACACCGTGTTTTAAAAATTCTATTCTAAAACCGCCTTCAAATCCTACAACCCAGCCCGCAATATGCCATCTGTTGTTTAGCCTTGTCCCTAACATTGTTACATCCGTGCGTGGATAAACAAAGCCTGCGCCAGGTTTTACAACAAACCCAACATTAAATTTTTTACTAGGCTCATATAACTTCCAACGTTTAAGAAAATTCATCATCCAAAAATTGGCGCCGTCTGTGTGTTCAAAATGTAAAAAATCATTCGGACTTAAAATCGTGTCCTTATCTACATAATTACCATTAAATGAACCCTTCACCCTCAATTTTTGATAATCTGTAAGAACATATTTTGTATGGTCATAATTCATTTCAATTCCAAAATCTTTTTTATTATTAAAATAATATCCTAATCTTATCACAAATTGAGGAATAGTAATGTTGATAACATCTTTTATGTCATCAAAATCAGGCCTATCTTGGGCTTTTGCATCATAAATTGTAAAATCATAATCATGATATCGGCCAGTTGAAGGATAATATTTATTTGAATTATCTTTAAAGTGGACATCACTTTTTGAATACATTGCACGAGTATAACCCCACATGATATATAAGTTCCCGTCTTTGAATTTTCTCTTATTTATTTTTGCTGCATTTTCTGAAGTTTCTGTTTGAGAAAAAGCGGATACAGAAAAACATAATAATAGAAGAAGAATAAAAAAGGACTTATTCATAATTTCTTAAAATTTGGGCACGAAGGTAACGATTTTTCCCCTTCATTTCTATTTTTATATCAATATAAGAATCTATGAAAGTTAATGCTAAAGTTGGCCATTCAATGAACACATAATTTTTCCCCTGAAGGTATTCTGCAAAACCTATCTCATAAAGTTCTTTTAAGTTTTTTATTCTATATAAATCAAAATGAAAAACTTTACTTGTGGGAGTTTTATATTCATTCACTATTGAAAATGTAGGACTACTCATCGTATCTGTTACACCTAAATAATTGCAAATAGCTTTTATAAATGTTGTTTTACCACTGCCCATTTCGGCATCAAATAAAAAAACAGTTTCTTTTCCGCAAAATTCCATCAACTGTTTAACTGCTCCTTTGTGCATTTGCAATTCAGATATGTCTATTGTTAAAGTTGCCAACGGTAAATCAAAAATAATTAAAAAAATCAATTAGAATTTGAAATGAAGACGTTTAAAAATAAAGAGATTTGGGATGACAAGAAATTAGCTGGCAATGCTGCTTTAAATCTTCAATCTCAATCATATACCATTTTAATAAATTTTTTTATTTTAAATTATATTGTAATCAATATATCATGGTTGAATTTCAGTTTAATTTTATTTAACAAATTTTAAATATTTTCTTCGACATTTAGCATCTATATTAGAGTTATTAAAAAATTCAATTAAATTCACACTTTTGAAACAAATGTTTATTATGAAAAAAATACTTTTAACATCTTTGTCAATTTATTTCTTTACTGCTTTAAATGCTCAAACTGAGCATGAAATCAAAATTAATTTTAAAAACTGTAAAGATACTTTAGTTTATCTAGCCTACTATCAATTTGATAAATCGTATTTAGCAGATACTTGTAAAAAAGTCATCAAAGGAAATATTGTATTTAAAGGAAAAAATAAATTGGATAAAGGCGTGTACTATCTTGTCAGTCAAGAAAAAGCTCGGTATTTTGATTTCTTTATAGATGATCAAAATCAAAAGTTTCAAATTAGTACTGACACATCGGATTTTGTCAAAAGTTTAAAGAGTCCCAATTCTAAACAAAATGATGATTTTTTTAATTATATAAAATTTATTACTGCAAAAAATTTTGAGTTTGTAAATTTTAAAAATAAAACAAAAGGAATGAGTCAAGCAGACTCCATTTCCTTTATAAATGAAAAAGGAAAAACTTTAAATGAAAGTGTAGTAGGGTTTGAAAAAACTTTTATAGAACAACACAAAGGCACTTTCGTTGCTGATGTGATAAACTTAAAAATAGAAAAAGAACTTAAAGAAGTTCCAAAAGCATCAAATGGAAGGCCAGACAGCATCTTAGCATATTATTACTACAAAAATCATTTTTGGGATGGAGTAAATTTTCAAGATGATGGTATTTTACGTTCTCCCTTTTTTGCAGATAAAATCAAAAAATATTTTAATACCGTTATCATCCAACATCCTGATACAGTTATTGCAGAGATTGATCGTTTGATGGCCAAAACAAAACTCGGATCAAAGATGAATATGTTTTTATTAGCCTATTTTACACCAACATATGAATCGGCAAAAATTATGGGTTTTGATAAAATATTTGTTCACCTCATTGATACTTATTTTAGAACAGGAAAAGCGAAGGGTATTTACGATGACAAAACAATTGAAAATATTGTGAAACGTGGAGATATTTTGAAACCACTTTTATTAGGCAGCATAGCCTCAGATTTATCAATGATAGACACAATTGGACATAAAAAAATTGCTAAAATGGGGTTTGATACTGCCAAAACTAGTGCTGGTGCTACTGAATTATATTATAAAAATGTTCAAGCCTTGGATCAAATTTATGTTTCACTGTCTTCAGTTAAAGCTGATTATTTAATTTTATTATTTTGGGATGTAGACTGCGGACACTGTCAAACAGAGGTTCCAAAAATATTGGAAGAATATCATTCATTATTAAAAGAAAAAAAGGATGTAAAAGTCTTTAGTGTATACACACAACATGAATTTGAAAAATATCGGAAATATATCATTGAGCATAAGTTAGATTGGATAAACGTCTACGATGGAGTTCATTTAAATAATATTAAGGAAAAGTATGATATATATTCAACTCCTGTCATATACGTTCTTGACAAAAACAAACGAATTAAAGCCAAGCGTATTGGAACAGAACAGATTAAAGATATAATTTATCAAATAGAAAGAGAGTATAAATTATCAGATAAGAAATAATTGTATTCAAATAAAATACGCCATACCCATTGAAAATATAGGCGTTTTATGATGTAATCCTAACAAATTTTTATAACTATTTTGTTATTAGCAAAATAGTGTTTATATTTGCGGCGCAAAAGATTTTATTTGCGTCCATAATTATGTGATTTAGCCATGCGTCGGCACTTATGATCACAACTACTGCGGAAATTAAATCTATTAGAGCAGCTAGTATTAATCAAATTAAAAAAAAGAAAATGACATTTCAAGAATTAGGCTTGGAGCCAATGCTCCTTAAAGCCATCACAGAAATGGGGTTCGAAAATCCTACCCCAATTCAAGAACAAACCATTCCGCAATTAAAAGATAAATCGTCTGATTTAGTTGCTTTAGCACAAACGGGCACAGGTAAAACGGCAGCATTTGGGCTACCTTTATTATCCAAATTGGATTTAACTTCTCGTTTTACTCAAACGCTTATTTTAGCACCAACTCGTGAGTTGTGTGTACAGATTAGTAAGGATTTGATTAATTACTCAAAATATTTAGGAGGCTTAAAAGTAACGGCTGTTTATGGGGGAGCCCCAATTATGAATCAAATCCGTGATTTAAAAACAGGATCACAAGTTGTCGTTGCAACTCCAGGAAGATTGATTGATTTAATTGACCGAAAAGCAATGGACTTATCGCATGTTGATTTAGTAGTATTGGATGAAGCCGATGAGATGCTTAATATGGGATTTAAAGATGATTTAGATTTAATTTTAAGTAATACCCCTCCAACTAAAAACACTTGGTTATTTTCGGCAACAATGCCAAGAGAAGTAGAGCGAATTGCAAGTAAATATATGGAATCTCCTTTAGAGATTAGCGTAGGTAAAAAGAATCAAGGTGCAGATACGATTCAACATATTTATTACACCGTTAACCAACGCGATAGATACGCCGCCTTAAAACGCATTGCGGATTTTTATCCAGATATCTTTGGGATTGTTTTCTGCCGAACAAAAGCCGAAACACAAGAAGTTGCTGACAATTTAATAAAAGATGGTTATAATGCCGATGCAATTCATGGTGATTTATCCCAAGCACAACGTGATTTAGTGATGAAGCGTTTCCGCAGTCGAACTTTACAAATGCTTGTTGCTACTGATGTTGCGGCTCGAGGTATTGATGTTAATAATGTGACGCATGTCATTAATTATAATTTACCTGAAGAGGCAGAAAATTATACACATCGCTCGGGAAGAACTGGTAGAGCTGGAAAATCTGGCATTGCTATTGCCATCGTTACGCCTCGTGAACAAGGTAAAATAAAAGATATTGAACGCATTATGGGAAACCGCTTTATTAAGGCTGATGTACCCGATGGTGTTGCTGTTTGCGAAAAACAATTGTTTCATCTGGTAACTAAATTGCATGAAGTTGAAGTAAAAGATGAGGAAATTGAAAAATATCTTCCAAAAATTTATAATGAATTAAAAGATTTATCTAAAGAAGAGTTAATAAAACGTTTTATTTCTGAGGAATTCAACCGTTTTTACAACTATTACCAAAATTCTCAAGATTTAAATTTAGGAAATGATGGTGGAAACAATGGTAAAACGACACGTTTCTTCGTGAATATGGGTGTTTTAGACGGATTTAATAAAAACTCAATAAAAGATTTTTTGGTAGAGATTTCTAAGGTTCAAGCTCGAATGATCTTTAATATTGATGTTAAAAATAGTTTTTCATTTTTTGAAACAGAAAATAAATTTACAGACACATTATTATCATTGAATAAAGCGGGCATTGAATTTAATGGACGTCGAATTTCTTTTGAGGTCTCTAAAGCAAAATCTTCAGGAGGCTATGGCGAAAAACGTTCGTACGGTGGAGGTTCACGTGAAGATGGCCAACGTCGATCATACAATGGTGGCGAAAGAAATGGTGAACGAAAATCTTATGGTGGTGGCGAACGTCGGACTTATGGTGGAGGTGAACGAATTAGTGAACGAAAATCATACAGCAATGGTAATGAAAAATCTGGCCGAGAGCGCAGAACTTATGGTAGTGGAGAGCGTAAATCAATTGTAAATTCTGGTAATTTTCAAAAAAGCAACGAAAACCCCAATTATAATAGGGTAAATGGAGATAGGGTATTCGGTGGTACATCAGAAGGAGAACGTCGAGGGCGTTTTACAAAAGACTAAATCGGATATAGTTTTTTATTTCTGTGCCGCATACAATATTTTAGAAATAGCCCAACATTATTTTGTTGATTTAAAAAACTATCTTATATTTGCGTCCCTCTTTTGAGATTAGTAAAAATTTAAAAAAATTTAAACATCATGTCACGTATTTGTCAATTAACTGGAAAAAAAGCAATGAAGGGAAACAACGTTTCTTTTTCAAATGCTAAAACACCTCGCCAGTTTAAAGTAAATTTAAAAACCAAAAAGTTTTTTGTTCCAGAAACTGGTGAATGGGTTACACTTCGCGTGTCAACATCTGCAATAAAAAATATAAATAAAAAAGGGATTTATGCTTGTTTAAAAGACGCTGCAGAAAAGAGAATTTTGGTATAAATTTAAATAAAATAGAACAATAGAAATGGCAAAAAAGGGAAATAGAATTCAAGTAATTTTAGAGTGCACAGAGCACAAGGATAGTGGTAAAAAAGGTACTTCTCGTTATATTACCACAAAAAATAAAAAAAATACACCTGATCGGATTGAGTTAAAAAAATACAACCCAGTATTGAAAAAGGTAACAACTCACAAAGAAATAAAATAACCATTATAAAATTATACTGAAATGGCAAAAAAAGTAGTTGCAACACTAAAATCTGGAAAAGGAAATAGTTTTACTAAAGTGATAAAAGTGATTAAATCTCCTAAAACAGGAGCTTATGCATTTAGAGAAGAAATTGTGCAGAATGAATTTGTTGCTGATTATTTGAAGAAATAATTTTTAAATATAAAAAAGCTCTTTCAATTCTGGAAGAGCTTTTTTTTAATTGTAATACTTACGTAATTCTGTTATGTTTTCTTCGATTTTTTTGGGTTTAATACCGTTAGCAATTATATAATAGTCTAAAAAAAGAATTGTAAATAATCAAATCCACAAATACTTTTTACCACCTTCTTATTAATTATTTTTGTTACTATTTTAGCTAGGTAGTTGCTTAATTTTTTAAGGGTAGTAAACGTTTTACAAACAAATTCTTGTTTTATTAACCACCAAATTTTTTCTGCTGGATTCAATTCTGGGCTATATGGCGGCAGAAATACCAGCACTATATTATT
>JBKDJY010000157.1:0-2539 GCA_046345275.1 Bacteroidota bacterium | reverse complement strand
AGACCTTGTGGCAGTGAGAGTGCAACCGCTGGTTACCGTTACTTGATAAACCCCAGGACCTAAATTAGGAATGCTGGAGCTGCTCAATGTGCTGCTTGAAGTGCTTAAACCCGTGTTCCAAACAAAGCTATATGGCGCATCCCCACAAATGGCAATGCTAACAGACCCATTATTAACACATCCTGTTGGGTTGCTTGAGCTTACCGTATAGCTTGGCACCAAGGGAATGAATTTATGTAAAGTTACTTTTGCAGCACCAACAGCGCCATCAAAATAAGCTGGAGCACCTGGATTATTTAATGGGAAACCAGTTGAAACTCCTGCAGAAACTCCTCCAATGAAAAAATTATTACTGTTATCAAAACTAATAACAGGCTCCATTTCCCATCCTTGCCCACCGATGTAACTTGCAAATAATAATTGCCCATTATTTGTAAACTTGGTTAAAAAATTATCGCTTATTGCCCAAACCCCACCTGTCCCATAAGAATTATCAAAATATCCACATACACTTCCTGAAGGATTTAATACTGGTATATTGGTTGATCTTGTACTAAAAACAAAATGAATATTACCGCATTGGTCTATTCCCAATTCGGTGTCAGTAGGCGCGTTCCCACCTCCTATGGATGATTCAAGTAGAGTTCCTCCAAAATAAGTTGCCCATAACCGTACCCCATCTTTGTCAAATTTCGTAATAAAAACATCTCCTCCCCCTGCATTTGCAGCTTGATTGTAGGACGTAGCTAATGGTACACCAGCAGGAGTAATAGGTAAATTTGTAGATGTGGTGTTTCCACCAATAAAAATATTGCCTGCTGCATCACAAGCAACCGACGTGCCTCGATCGGTTGAAGTTCCTCCATAACAGCTTGCCCACAAACGATTGCCATTGGTATCGAATTTTAAAATAAATGCATCCGTTCCTGCTGAAGGCGCAGCTTGATTGTAAGATGCTGCAGTGGGAACACCAACTGCAGTGGTGGGAAAATTGGTTGAAGTCGTTGCTCCAGTCACAATAATATTATCATTCACGTCTACCTCTACTCCGTATGCTTGATCTGAACCTGAGCCGCCATAAAAAGTGCTCCATATTGGGTTTCCAGTATTATTAAATTTGACAATAAATGCATCAAAATTAAACCCACCACCACCAAATGTTGGCTGAAAAGGAGTACCAAACATTGGGAAATTAGCATTAAATGTATAACCAACAGCAATTAAATTATTTGAACTATCAAATGCAAGTGAGCTTCCATAGGGAGAATCGAAGCCTGTTGTTCCACCAAATAAAGTGGCCCATAAGCGATTCCCAGAATTATCAAATTTTAAAAAAACAACTTGTGCTGCGATTATAGTGACGTTTGAAAAATAACCTAAACAAACACCACAAAGCGGAAAATTTGAAGAAAAAGTATTTCCAGTAATAAAAACATTATTCAAGCCATCCACTTTGATGCTAGTCGCATAGTCGACATTATTTCCACCGTAATAAGTTACCCATAAACGCTGACCTGTATTGCTAAATTTTAAAATAATTATATCTGTTACGTTTGAGATATTTCCCATAACAAATTGATAGTAAGTAGCACCTCCTGCTGGAAAAGTTGGAAAGAAATTATTAAAAGTAAATCCCGTGACAAATAAATTTCCAAATGCATCATTATCTACTCCCGTCATTTCACTTCCATCTCCTGGACCAAGGCTACAAGAAGTATTAGATCCATAATAAGTCCCCCATACCAGTTGAGGGTCAATGATGAGGGTTTCTGCTTTTGTTTGATTGTTATCATTCAAAAGTTTAAAACTGACCTCTACCTGATGCTCGTTGATGGGCGTTTTAATAAAACTGCTTTTTATTTCTTTTTTACTTTCCTGTAGGTAAGAATATGGCGCATTTTCGGTTAGTGTGCCTAATGCTGTGGTTATGGAAATATTTCCTGCCTTGTCAAGGTTTAGTGGCTTTTCACTTTCATACAGCAGCCTTATTTGCTTTGGATCTGCTCCTGGATGTACAATAAAATCATACTTCATCCCATTTTTTGTGGATTGGTAAATGACCCAGTCAATGCTAGGATAAATATTTTTGATGGTAATTTTTTCGTATTCATACACATCACTCAATCCATCAGGACAGTGGCCATAAAAAAAGTTGAAATGTTCCGAGCTCTGTCCTTCCTTGATGATATTTTCACGTTTAATGTTCGCATTTTTAAGGTTGACATTGATCCAAGCCATTTCTGTTTTGTATTTTTTTTGTGCTGCTTGCAACGCTTTCAGTTCTTGATTTTCGCTTACTTGAGCTTCTTTACTCAAATCATCTTCTGCGTTTTGCAACTCCGTTTTTGAAAACACATAGGTTAAGCCTTTTTCTGTAATATAAACATTCATGCCAGGTGTTTCAGCTTTGAATAATACAAAAGGAACTGGTTTATTTTCGGTATTGGTAAGCTGCCCTTTGTTTTCAATAAACCTTACGGCACGGTTGCTCATCAGAGCCGATACCCGTTTTTTACTTTCAGCTTCATTGTCAATTTTT
>JBKDJY010000156.1:0-5292 GCA_046345275.1 Bacteroidota bacterium | reverse complement strand
AAGCCAATATTCTTGCTTAATTTCAATACTGCATAGTATTTCAAAGTTGCTAATAATAAAATAATCCATTAACTCTGATGGAAACAGTTCCTTTAATAATTGAATGCTTAGTGTTTCGATAATTTTTTAAGCTAAATATATCTTTTTTTGGTTTAATCCCCAACTTTTTGACGTGATCCAAAATATGTCATTGGAAATTGATTATCGCCAAAATGTCTTAAGTCTTTCAAGGAAGTTTACATTAATTTGGCATTTAAATCTTCCCATTTTTGCATTTCTATTTCTAAATCTTTTTTTAGTTGATTGTATGAATTAAAAAAATTAGGATCCTTACTGAGTAAGTCATAGGTTGCAGGAACTGAAAGCTGATTATCTAATTTTTTAATTTCTGATTCCAAACGATCTATTTGTTCTTCAGATTTTTTGATCTGTGTTTGAAGATTAGCCAGCGATTTTTTTTTCTCCTGAGCTTCAAAATCAGAAACAGGCGTTTGTTTTTTTTCAGAAATAGAAACTGTTTTAATGCCAGATTTGTCTAAATCTAATTCGTTAAGCCTTTCCACTTTTCTAATTTCCATAAATTCTTTAATATCGCAAAGATATTCTTTAACATGTCCGTCTCTAAATTCAAATAAGCGATCACACATTCCTGTCATAAAATCCCTATCATGACTAACCATCACGAGCGTTCCTTCGTAATCTATTAATGCTTGTTTTAAAACTTCCTTTGATTTAATATCTAAGTGATTTGTAGGCTCATCAAGCAACAATAAATTGTAGGGCTCAAGCAATAATTTACACAAGGCTAAGCGGCCTCTCTCTCCCCCACTCAAAACTTTTACTTTTTTGTCGATATCATCTCCACCAAATAAAAATGAACCTAACAAACTGCGCACTTGACGTCGAACATCACCGACAGCTAATTCGTCGATGGTTTCAAAAACGGTTTTATCTAAATCTACTTTTTCTTCTTGATCTTGTTCAAAATAACCCATCAACACGCCATGACCTAATTGAATTTCGCCATCATATTTGATTTTGTTAGCAATCATTTTCATCATCGTTGATTTACCTTCTCCATTGCGACCAACTAAACCTATTTTTTCGCCTTTTGTGATGATAAAATTAGCGTCTGAAAATATCCGTTTATCACCATATGACTTACCAGCATCTGAAGCTGTAATTACAATTTTACCACTATGTGCTGGTGGAGGAAAACGGAAACGAACTGAAGCCGTGTCCATATCGTCTACTTCTACCCTATCTAACCGATCTAGTTTTTTAATCAACGACTGAGCCATGGCAGATTTACTCGCTTTGGCTCTAAATTTGTCAATCAACACTTCTGTTTGCTCAATCATTTTTTGTTGATTTTTTTGAGCATTCTCTTGTTGTTGTTTTCTCTCTTGGCGCAACACTAAATAATGAGAGTAATTTGTTTTATAATCATAAATTTTTTGATTAACAATTTCAATTGTTCTTTTTGTTACAGTATCTAAAAATGTTTTATCATGGCTAATTAAAATAACGGCACCTGAAAAAATTTCCATAAAATCCTCTAACCACTGAATGGCTTCTATATCCAAGTGATTAGTTGGTTCATCAAGCATCAAAACATCTGGTTTTTGTAATAGCAATTTTGCCAATTCAATACGCATACGCCATCCGCCACTAAATTCGGAGGTTTGCATGTGAAATTGCTTGCGTTGAAATCCTAAACCAATTAATACTTTTTCAATTTCTTCTTCTGTGTTATCAGCTCCAATAATGTTTAATCGTTCGTTAATATCTGTCAAATCATGAATCAAATCCATGTAAGCATCACTTTCGTAATCTGTGCGAGTTTCTAATTGATGATTAATTTCAATTAATCGAGCTTGTAATAATTTAATTTCTTCAAAAGCGGATTCTGTTTCCTCATATACAGTTCTACCGTGCTGATGGGTCATATCTTGAGGCAAATAACCAATTTTACATTCTTTAGGTCGCGAAACTTCACCTTTTGTAGGCGTTTGGTAACCAGCCAAAATTTTGAGCATGGTACTTTTTCCTGCTCCGTTTTTTCCTGCTAAGCCAATTCTATCTTTTGGATTTATTAAAAAAGAAATATTGTCGAATAAGTTATATCCTCCAAACGATACCGTCACACCATTAATAGAAACCATTTCATTTTTTTGAAGTGGCGAATATACTAAAAAAATTAGTGTTTCTAAAATGCCTGATTACATGAAGCACTATTATTGGATTTCTGGAGACATTTGAAATTTGTTATTCTATTTTGACTTATTAACTAATTTTCAACAGACCGCTATTTTTAAACAAAAAAATTAAATATTTGTTAGAATCAATAAATATAAAATTATGTCAGAAGAGATTGAAAAAACGGAAAAAGAAGATTTATTTTCTAAAGCTGTAAAAGCAGGAAAGCGTACTTATTTTTTTGATGTAAAATCAACAAAAGGAAATGACTACTATTTAACGATTACCGAAAGCAAAAAACGCTTTGGTTCCGATGGAAAATTTACCTACGAAAAACACAAAATATTTTTATATAAAGAAGATTTCGCAAAATTTCTAGAAGGCTTAAATCAATCTATTGATGTTGTGAAGGAAAATGCACCTCCCATTGTAGAAAGAGAAGATCGCTCAAACGATTATTACACCAATAATAAAGGAAGTGACATTGATTTAGATGATTTGATAAAATAGTTTTCAAAACAACTCTCTTTTAGTATTTTATTGTAACCATCTCAACACGTTTTATATGAATGTTCATTTTTAATGTTTTATTGTCCCTTACTTGGAAAATATATCAAATTAATCATTTATAGAAACTCTCAAATAATTTATTCATTTCCTCTCGCGAAATGATTTTATAGTCTTCTGGTATTTTAAAAAGGTCGTCGTTTACTTTGGTGTTTTCAACTCGAGAAGCGGTAAAACAAAGCTCTAAGCCTAGCTTTTTTAAACGGTATTGCATCAACATTCCTTTTATTGCTTTGTAAGGCCCAATATTATTAATGCTATCTCTTCCTAAATCAGTGGTATAATAAACATCAAATTTATTGCTAGGATTATTAATCATTGAAGCATTAATTTTTTTACAATGATAACCAGCAATTATTTTGGTTTCTTTGGTTTCTTCAAACTTAATTTCATAGTCCTTATTATCTTTACTTAAATCTTCTTTTGTTTCAACGCAAGCACTTTTAATATCAAAAAAGCTTACCAATTGAGTTAAAGTTTGTTCTTTAGGCTTACTTGTAAAAGATGTATTTAAAACCCCTAAAACATTTAATTTAATATGTAGATTATTGTTTTTAAATTCTACTTCTGCATTTGCAGGAGCAAATCCTGCCATTGGACTAGATTCATCAACAACTGAAATTTTGTAATCAATCTTACCTTCATCCAAAGCATTTTCAGCTCTTTTATTAGGAGAGCAGGAAACAAAAAAGCAAATGGACACAATTATAATAAAATCCGAAATACGTTCTTTTAGCATTAAAAATATTTTTATATGCCAAGCAAGATACTCATTTGGAACTAAGTTGCAAATTTAATAACCTAAAATTTTCAACATTGACTTATAGCTTTGTTCTTTGGCAAATAATTTAGTGGTTATTTTACCATCTTCATCTTTATCAATTAAAACATGTTTTGGCGCAGGTACTAAGCAGTGTTGAGTTCCGCCATAACCACTCAAGGCTTCTTGATATGCGCCCGTATGAAAAAAACCAACATACAATGGTTGTTTATTAGTTGTGTCAATTTTTGGTAAAAAAACTTGGTTGGTATGTGCTTCACTATTATAATAATCCATGCTATCACAAGTTAAACCTCCTAAATTTACTGGAATATAAGGTTTTTCCCAATGATTGACCGCTAATAATATAAATCGTTGATTAATACCCCATGTATCTGGAAGCGTAGTAATAAACGAACTATCAATCATATACCATTGTTCGCGATCGTTTTGTTGTTTTTGGTCAATAATTGAGTATAAAGTAGCGCCGCTTTCTGCAACAGTAAAAGAGCCAAATTCAGTAAAAATATTAGGTTCATCTATTTCATGTTGCTGACAAAATGCTTTTATTTGAGAAACTATTTCTTCCACCATGTACTCATAGTTATAATCGAAGTTTAGTGAAGTTCGTATTGGCATCCCTCCGCCAATGTTTAAAGAATCAAGACTTGGGCAAATCTTTTTTAATTCTAGATAAATGTTTAAACACTTATTTAATTCAGTCCAATAATAAATTGTGTCTTTGATTCCGTTATTAATAAAAAAATGGAGCAACTTTAACTCAAACTTTGGGTTATTTTGTATTTTTTCTTTATAAAGACTAATAATATCAGTATATCTTACACCTAATCTTGAAGAATAAAATGCAAACGAAGGTTCTTCCTCAGTGCTTATTCTTATTCCAAGTTGACATTTATCTACTTTTACATTCTTCCTATAATGCTCAAACTCGTCAAGGTGATCTAATACTGGAATCACTTTAAAGCCGTCATTTAGCATATCCGAGATATATTGTTTGTAATTTGTTTTTTTGTAACCATTACAAATGATGTAGGTTTCTTTGGATAACTTACCTTTTTTATATTGCTCTTTTAATATTTGAATGTCATACGCCGAAGATGTCTCAATATGAACTTCATTTTTCAACACTTCATCCAAAACAAATGAAAAATGAGAACTTTTTGTGCAATAACAATAAACATACTTGCCTTTATAATCAGCTTTTGCCATAGCTACATTAAACATGCGCTTTGCCTTTTGAATTTGTGAAGTTATTTTTGGTAAATAAGTTATTTTTAGTGGGGTTCCATATTGTTTAATGATATCTATTAAAGAGATATCATTAAAATATA
Source organism: Bacteroidota bacterium (assembly GCA_046345275.1). Classification (GTDB taxonomy): domain Bacteria; phylum Bacteroidota; class Bacteroidia; order B-17B0; family Aurantibacillaceae; genus UBA4416. Next base: position 414 of record JBKDJY010000156.1, on the reverse strand, counting down.
GTTCATTATCTAAAACCTCAAATGATTCTTGCGGAAAATCGAAAGTTTGTAAAATTAAGTCATGATATTTGTTTTCCATTGAACAAATGTAAGTTAGTTACATCATACTACAAAATTAAAAAGTAAGTCATCTGGATTTTTTGATTTTATTTTTACTATTATAATTATTAATCATTTGAAACTTACTCAAAAAATGTCTTCATCATAAAATTAATTTGAAATAAAATTTTAGGCTTTTAAAAAAACAAAAACTTCACTCTATATTTCAATGATTGTCTTTAAAAATGTAAATAGTGGATTTTCAGGCACAATTATTGATAGTATATAACACATAGTTTTAGTGCAGTTTAGTGCTAAGTTGAGTGGGAAAGTTTCGGGGTAGTGGCCGAAACTTTCCTTTTTTGAGAAGTATAA
>JBKDJY010000155.1:0-37665 GCA_046345275.1 Bacteroidota bacterium | reverse complement strand
GCGTCACATCTCCATAAAATATGGTTGGCCCAAAATCTGCGCCAACAAACCAACCTCTTTTTACCCAGCCTTTTTTAGGCTTCATAAAATTTTCAGCCGTATGTTCTGGATTTCGATAACTAGCTAGCTTGGATTTTTTTTTAGGGATTATTTCTTCTTGAGCAAATGATTTAAAAGAGAAGAGTATCATTAAAACACTTAAACATTGAAGCAACATTTTTTTATTGATAAAATGATTGCTTCTTTTTTGGTAATGTATTTTAGTAGTACCCATAAAAATATTATAAGCCAAGTTCGTCATTTTTTTTCAATTTTGTTCTATATTAGAACATATTTTTTATTTTTTAAAAAATTATAGATGAAAAGCCAAAAAACAACATATATCAAATCATGGTTTTTTCATTTCATTTTTGTTTTAGGATTAATAAATACTTTGAGTTTTTATGCGCAAGTAAATTCTCAAAATTTTGAAGTTTGTAAACAATTGGCCATAGAAAGTGCTCAATTAGCCGATATAACAAAGAGTTATGCTCAAAGCGGCTATTTTGAAACAAATCAAATAATTGTTAACCAACAAATTGATACGGCAATTATGGCTATGAATGATGCCATGATATACATAGATTCGATGATTGTTTCAACTTCAGATTCAGCTTTACTTGCCTTAAATTACGCTAAAACCTCTAAAGCATTTGGACTTAAAGCATATCGTACTTTAATGAGCGCAAGAAATAGTTCGGATTTTATTTTTAAAAAAGAATTGTTAAAAAAAGTGATAAATGATTCTGAAAACGCTACGATTGATGCTTACCATGCTTCATTATACGCCTCTGATAAAAAAATTAAAAATACCGAAAAAGAAATCACGAAACTCGATATGGATCAGGTATTATTTGTCTTATTAAATGAAGATTTAAAAAATAAAAGTGATGCCCTTAAAGAAGAAATAAAAGCTTTGAAAGATCAGATTGCAAAATCTAAAAATAAAGCTGACTTAGCAAAACTTAAAAAAAAGTTGAAAAGTTTAGAATCAAAAGAAAAAGAATTTGATGGAAAATTGAATGATGCTCATCAAAAATTAACGGATATTGATAAACAAATTGAAGAAAAAAATAAAAACAAATCAGATCCGAAAAATCAAAAAGATGAAGTTTTTTCAAAAAGTATTTCTTCTAAAAATACCGAATCCAATCAGATTAGCGAAGGTGATAGCGAATTACCAGAAACGCTCGTTTATCAAGTTCAGCTTGGTGTTTTTCAAAAAATATTGGATGTTGAAAAATTTGGTGGAATTACGCCTATTTATTATAAGAAAGGAGATAAAGGGATTGCCTACTCTGCTGGCATATTTGAAAGATATGTAGAAGCTCAAGAAGCAAAAGATGTTGTCCATAGTATCGGCCTGATAAATTCCTTTATAGTGGCTTATTATAAACAAAAAAGAATTACAGTAGCTGAAGCGCTGAAGCTGGAAAAAAAATAGAATTTAAAGTTTTGAATGAATAAGCATAAGGTTTAGTTCTGTAAAATTGAAACCTCTACTCTTATATTTTTTTGACCATCTTCCATTGTTTCTGGATTATCAATAATGGGTTTATCTCCTCCAAAACCAACTGGAATTAGCCTTTCTGAATTTATCCCATTCACTGTTAGATATTGAATAATCGCTTCCGCTCTTTTTAAAGATAATTTTTTGGAACTGCCTTTAAAATTCCACGCTTCACCTAAATTTTCATATGCTTTGTTTTTATAAATTTTATTATCCCCATTGGTATGTCCTTGTATCTCAATTTTAATTTCAGAATTGTCTGTTAAATACTTTAATAATTTAACTAAATCCGACGCAGATTCTTTTTTAAGAGCGAACGTATTAGGATGAAAGTAAATACTTTTCATAATAAAATTATCCCCAACCTTTAAAGGTTCCAAAAGTATTTCAATTTTTTTTAGTTGATTGTTTTCTAAAATATATTGGTCATCTTTATATCCCAGTGCAGTAAATTTTATTTTGTATTTTTTGTTTTTAAAATAAGATAATTCCCATGTTCCTTTTTCCACATTTCGAAATGGAATTTTTTCGCTAGATTCTACCTCTATAACAGTCATAGCAGCATCAACTAAGTTTAACTTTTTTTTATCTTTTGTCAATACTTCAATTTTTTCATTTAAAATATTGGATACGACTGTTTCTTTTGTTTCGATTGTATCTTTTATCTGCAAATCGATTTTAGGTATTAAATTGATGACTGAATCTTTGACTGCTGAATTTTTAATCGTTTTTTGAACAACAGAAAGTGTTTCAATATCTTTTTTACAAGGAATATGAAAGGCTTTTACGCCCAAAGAATCATTGTTGTACTTTAACTTAAAAATATGTCCGCAATTATTTAAAGATGTATTTAAAACAGAAATATAATAAATTTGATTTGCCAAAACATCGAATGATTTTTTTTCTGTATTTGCTAATTCTCCTCCTAAACCAACATAATAAGGTTTACCAATCGGCTTAATTTTGCCATGGTATGCTTTGGAGCAAAAATCAGATTGATTATATTGATAAATATAAACGAGGTATGAATCGCTATCATTTATTGCTGAAATTGTAAATTCAATTTTTTCATTTGATTTGACAATAATTTTATACCAATAGGTGAATTGATCTTTGAACCCATAAAAGGCAACTTGATTAAGCTTCGGTTTAACAGGTTTGTTGTTTGGAGAATAATTAAATGGGATGTAAATATCTTTTGCATAAGTGCAATCATATCGATCTAATTCTCCTGATTGCGCGTGCAATTCATAAATAAAAAAAATGAAAATGAATGGTAAAATCGACTTCATTAATAATTTGCTCATCATAAATGTAGTATTTATCAATAATTTTGGTGTGGAATAAAATAAACTTTAGTTTGTTAATAGTTTTTTTTGCAATTTTTTTAGAGCAAAATTTTATGCGTAAATTTTACGATTGTTAATTTTGTTTTTTGTGCTGATATAAATCATTATTATGATTTTAAAATAAATGCAAATAATAAGGTTATCTTACATTTATATATGATGCAATTTGTTTGTAAAGAAAAGGAGAAGTTAAATGGCTAATGCAGAAAGAAAAATAGGCAGTGATGTTGAAAGTCGGAATTTTAATTTTGGACGATTCTTTGGCAGATACATTTCTTATTGGTATGTTTTTTTGATTTCGTTGGTTTTGGCTATTAGCATAGCGAGATATTATAATTGGTACACACCTCCATTGTACGCTTCATCTTGTCGCATCATTTTAAAAGATGAAAATGCAAGCAGTTCGGATTTAGCGATTTTAAAGGATTTAAGTAATATCAAACGCAACGTTAATATTGAAAATGAAATTCAAATTTTAAAATCAATTTCTTTAATTTCAAAAACGGCAAAGCAACTAGAGTTTGACGTGTCCTATTCTCTTCAAGGAAGAATTAAATCAACTGAGCTTTATAACAAAGCACCATTTAAGGTCGTATCAGATACTTTATTTGAGTTTGCTTATTTCACACCACTCAATATCATTATTGTAGATCAAAATGCATTTCAAATTTCATATTTAAAAGATAAAAAAGACATCATTAGTAACCATTTTTTTGGTGAAAAGATTGTAAATGATTTTGGAACTTTTAGAATTGATAAGCGTCCTTCTTTTGATAATGCTTTGTTCAATAATCAGAGTTATAATAAAAGAAATTTTAAAATTAATTTTAATCCTCTTGAAAATATTGCACGCTATTATGCATCTGCTTTAAAAATTGAACCAGTCGTGTCAGGATCATCTATATTACAGTTATTTATAGTTGATAATGTACCAGAGGCTTGTTCTGATTTTTTAAATAAATTAACCGAGGTTTATATTTTAAACAGCACTGAACAAAAAAATCTTTTAGCAAGTAATTCTCTAAAATTCATTGATTCTCAAATAGAACAAATATCAAGTGAATTGAAAGAAATAGAAGGAACTTTATTAGATTTTCAGACAAAAAAGGGAATTGTAAATATTGATGATGAATCAAAAATATTTTTGGAACGCGTGAAATATTTTGATGAACAAATTTCAGAAAACAAAGTTCAATTAAGTTTTGTTGATTATTTAGAAAAATACATTAAGGATGATAAAAAGATAAACGACATTGCGCCTTCTAGTCTTGGTATAGATGATCCCTTACTTTTTAAACTCATTTCGCATTTGGGCGAATTAGAAAATGAAGTTAGTCAACGCCAAATTGATTCGAAACCAAACAGCCCTTCATTCAACAATTTAGAAAAAGAAATCAAAAGGACGAAGGAATCTATTTTAGAAAATCTAAAAACAGTTAGACAAAAATATTTATTGATGCAAAATCAAACGTCTACTAATCTTTCGAAAGTAGAAGGTAAATTAAGCTCGTTGCCAAAAAATGAAATTGAATTTGTAGGAATTAAACGTCAATTCTCAATAAAAGAAGGATTATATTTATATTTATTACAAAAAAAGTCTGAAACAGCTATTTTATTGGCATCATCAACATCTGATAATTGGGTGATCGATAAAGCTGTCCCTTCTTTTAGTCCTATAAAACCTGTTAAAAGTAAGTCGTATGCCATTGCTATCATGCTAGGTCTTTTAATACCAATTTTAATTATCACCTTGTTAGGATTACTAAATGATAAGATAATTGATAAAGAAAAACTAGAGACTTATACCAATATAACATTAATAGTTATTATTGTAAACAATACTGATCATACAAATCTCTTCACCGAAAAAAAACCAAACCAAATTATTTTAGAATCTTTAAGATCCATCAGAACGAACATTAATTATTTTTTTAGTGAAAACAAAAATGGTCAAAAACAAAATGCAATATTGATTTCCTCATCAATTAGCGGCGAGGGAAAAACATTTATATCATATAATCTTGCTGGTATTTTAGCGACTTCTGAAAAAAAAGTGATATTAGTTTGTTTTGATTTAAGAAAACCAAAAGTTGTGGATGGTATAAATTTAAATTTTGAAATCGGCTTATCAAATTATTTGGCAGGAACCGCAAGCATCCAAGACGTTACTCAAACTACTTTTCAAATACCAAATCTTGATATTATTTTTTCTGGCCCTGTTCCTCCTAATCCTTCTGAATTGATATTAAAAGAAAAAACGGCCAACTTATTTAAGTACCTTAAAGAAAAATATGATTTTGTTGTAATTGATACTCCGCCAATAGGACTGGTAACCGATGGAATTGAATTAGCTAAATTTTCTGATGTAAATATTTATGTGGTAAGACAAAACACAACAAGAAAACAACATCTCAATTATATTAATAAATTATATGATGAAAAGAAAATAAGCAATTTAGGTATTGTGTTTAATGCGGTTAAGGCTCCTAGTTCAAAGTATGGTTATGGATACGGCTATGGCTATGGTTACGGCTATGGATACGGTTACGGTTACGGAGAGGAAATTAAAAAATCGAGGGTAAGTAAATTTTCCGAAATTTTTAAAAAGAAATCTAAATAGATTTAAAACTTATGATTAACGAATCAAAATTGAACATTGCATTCAAAAAAAATAGTTTTAGCTATTTATTTAACAAAGGACATGCAAGGTCAATTAAAGCTAAAAAGAATATTTTGGCTTCATTTTTAATCAAAGGAATCAGTGTTATCACGAGCTTCATCTTTGTTCCTTTAACAATTCATTATTTAAATCCAATTAATTATGGTATTTGGCTTACGTTATATAGTGTAATAAGTTGGTTTGGATTGCTCGATATTGGGTTAGGAAATGGTTTAAGAAATAAATTTGCTGAATGCCTTGCAAATAAAGACATTAATGGTGCTAAAATTTATTTAAGCACAGCTTATGCGATGTTATCAATAATTATGGGAGGAGCGTGTGTTGTGTTTTTATTGATCAATCATTATTTAGATTGGCCGCATATCTTAAATGTTGAATCATCAAAGATTTTTGAACTACGTAAAGTAATGGCAATTTTATTTGGTTCTTTTTGTATGCAACTCGTTGTAAAATTGATTTCATCCATTTTGCTGGCTGACCAACGCACTGCATTAGCAGGCGCAATCAACACAATCGCTAGTGTAATTTCGCTTTTAGTAGTTTTTATTTTAACTAAAACCACAAGCGAATCACTATTGTATTTAGCAATATCAATTGGATTAATAAATATAATCGTACCAGGCATTATCAGTATTTGGTTTTATAAAACACATTACAAACACTTCTCGCCTTCAATAAGGTACGTGGATTTTAAATACGCCAAAAATTTAATGAGTGTTGGCTTCATGTTTTTTTTATTTCAATCAACTGCCCTTATTGTCGTGGCTACCGATAATATTATCATTTCTAGATTAATGGGAGCTGAGTCGGTTACGCCTTATAATATTTCATTAAAATATCTTTCTCCAATTACCATTGGTTTTAGTTTAATATCAGCACCATTGTGGAGTGCTTACACAGAGGCCCATGCATTGAATGATTTCAAGTGGATTAAACATATTACAAAAAAAATGATTAAAATTTGGATGATGATATTTTTAGGAACCATCGTATTGGTTTCCTTTTCAAATTATGCTTATAAATTATGGATTGGTATTGAAAGCATTATCCCATCTTTTCAATTAACCGTTTGGATGGCGGTTTATGTTTTAATATCATCTTGGAATCAAATTTTCGGGAATTTTATAAATGGTGTTAGTAAAATGAAAGTTGGTTTTTATCTGGCTATTGTAACAGCAATTATAAATATTCCTTTGTGTATATTTTTTGCTGATTATTTAAAGTGGGGTTTATCTGGAATAATTATTGCTTCAAGTGTATCCTTAATACCTGATTTAATTTTTTTACCAATTCAATATTACAAAATCATAAACAATAAAGCCAAAGGAATTTGGAATCAATAAACTATGCAACTTGTTGAAAAAATTAATAACTCAAAAGGTCAACTCATGGCAATTATCATTAGCCATCAATTTAATGAAAAAGGAATTCATTTTTTTACTCCCAATGAATTTTCTCAACAACTGGCATACATGAACCATCCAAAGGGTAAAATCATTGAGCCTCACTATCACAATGCTGTTCAGCGCAATGTTGTATTTACACAAGAAGTTTTAATCATCAAAAAAGGAAAACTAAAAGTTGATTTTTATGACGATGAGCTCAATTATACAGAAAGTAGAATTTTAGAAGATGGGGATATTATTTTATTATCAGCAGGCGGACATGGTTTTGAAGTAATAGAAGATGTTGAAATGATTGAAGTGAAACAAGGCCCATATCAAGGAGAAGCAGATAAAACTAGATTTTTAAAAAAGATTTAGTATAAATGAAAGTAATTCAAAAAGTAGTAAAAAAAATTACTCCACCTATAATATTAGATATTGTGAAAGGAATATTTTTTACTAAAAAAAGTAAATATGGATTTCATGGAAACTATGCTAGCTGGAAGAATGCTTCAATGAATACAACTGGTTGGGAAACGGAAATTATTCTTGATAAAATCAATCAATCAACTAATCAACTTGAAAAAAAGGATGATTCTTTTGAAAGAGATGGAGAAATTATTTCATCAACAAACCAAAATTTCGCACTAATGTATAGCTTAATTGATTCTATAAATATTGAAAAAAAAGAACTAAGCATAATTGACTTTGGAGGCTCGCTAGGTTCGCACTATAAAAGGTATAGACATTATATAAATGATGGGATAAAGATTTCATGGGCTATTGTTGAACAAAAAAAATATGTGGACTATGCAAAAAAAGTAAATAAAAATCTTGAATTAAATTTCCACTATTCAATATCAGAAGCATTGAAATTAAATAATTATAACACCTTTTTTTCTTCAGGAACAATTCAGTATATCGAAAAACCTTATGAACTATTAGATGATTTAATTCATAATAAATTCTCAACAATAATTTTTGATAGGATATTTTTCATTGCTGATATAACCGAACGAATTTGCACTCAAACTGCTGATCCTAATGTATTTTACGAAGCCAGCTTTCCTGTTTGGCTTTTTAATGAAGTAAAATTTAAACGCTATTTATCAATAAAATACACCTTAATTTCTGAGTTCATGAGCGAAGATGCTGATAAGGAAATTGAAGGAAAAAGAATATATCATAAAGGATTTTATTTCAAACTAAAGAATTAATTAAACTATGATTCCTGTTAACGAGCCATTATTAAATGGAAATGAAAAAAAATATTTAATGGAATGTATTGATACTGGTTGGATCAGTTCAGAAGGACCTTTCATCAAAAAATTTGAAGAACAATTTTCTTCAAAAATTAATAAAAAACACGGTGTTGCCGTTTGCAATGGAACAGCTGCACTTGAAATAGCCGTTGAGGCTCTCGGAATTAAAAAAGGAGATGAAGTCATTATGCCGTCATTTACCATTATTTCTTGCGCATCTTCAATCATTAAATCAGGAGCAATTCCAGTATTAGTAGATTCTGATATTCATACATGGAATATGAATGTGAGTGAAATAGAATCCAAAATCACTTCAAAAACAAAAGCCATCATGGTAGTGCATATTTATGGATTAACCGTGGATATCGAACCTATCATAACACTAGCCAAAAAATATGATTTAAAAATCATAGAAGATTCGGCTGAAGCTCATGGTCAAACCTACAAAGGAAAGCCATGCGGAAGTTTTGGAGATGTGAGTGTATTTAGTTTTTATCCCAATAAACTGATTACAACTGGAGAAGGTGGAATGATTTTAACCGATGATGATTCGGTTGCAGAAAAACTTCGTTCGCTGAGAAATCTTTGTTTTACAGCTCACAAACGTTTTGTACATGAAGAATTAGGCTGGAACATGAGGATGACAAACGTACAAGCAGCAATTGGGGTTGCACAATTAGAAAGATGGGATGAAAGTATTGCTAGAAAAAGAGAAATTGGAAAATTATATACTGAACTGCTTAAAGATGTAAAAGGAATTCAATTACCCATTGAAAAAACAGCTTATTGTGACAATGTTTACTGGGTTTATGGAATCTTACTCAATGATAAATCAAAAACTGCTGAACAAGTGATGAAACTATTGGCCGATAAAGGAATTGGAACCCGTCCATTTTTTTACCCAATGCACTTACAACCAGTATTGCGCAAAATGGGTTTATATAAATCCGAATCTTATCCAAATGCAGAAAGTTTGTATCATTCTGGTTTTTATTTACCTAGCGGATTGGCATTAAGCAATGAACAAATTCATGAAGTGGCAAAAACTTTAAAAGAAATTTTAAACTAATGGATAAAAAAGTATTTAATACATACAGTCAATATTACGACTTGTTATATAAAGACAAAGATTATTTAATTGAAACAAACTATGTTATTTCTCTGATTAAAGCGTATAATATCAACACGAAACAGATACTTGAATTAGGTTGTGGAACAGGAATGCATGCTAGTTTATTAGCTGAACATGGATATAAAGTAGAAGGAATTGATTTAAGCCAAACCATGTTAGAAATGGCTTTAGAGCGTCAACGTAAATCTTCTATTGAAGTTTCAGAAAGCTTATCATTTTATGAAGGCGATATCAGAAACTATGAAAGTTCAAAAAAATTTGATACCATCATTTCATTGTTTCATGTGATTAGCTACATGACGAGTAATGAGGATTTAAATCAAGCATTTACAACAGTATCAAAGAATTTGAAATCGAATGGAATATTTATTTTTGATTGTTGGCATGGCCCTGGAGTATTAAACGATAAACCAATAAAAAGAACTAAAGCATTTGAAAACGAAAAAATTCATATCACAAGAGTAGCAACTCCTGGATTATTCCCTGATAAAAATTGTGTGGATGTAAATTTCGACATCAGCATCTTAAGTAAGCATTCAAAAAAAGTTGAAAAATTGCAAGAAATACACCGCATGCGTTATTTATTTACTGAAGAACTAAAAAGCATTTCTAACAATCATGGACTAGAGATAATTCATGCAGAAGAATGGCTTACAAAAAAACCTCTAACAGAACATAGTTGGAACGCTTGTTATGTTTGCAAACATAAATAAAGAAAGATGCTCTTTAATTCTTTTGAATTTTTCATATTTCTACCAACCGTATTTTTGTTGTATTGGTTTGTTTTTAATCAATCCATTAAACTTCAAAATATATTTTTATTAATTGTTGGTTATATATTTTATGGTTGGTGGGATTGGCGCTTTTTATTTTTAATTGCATTTAGCACGCTATTTGATTTTACAATTGGAATACAATTAAACAAATCAACAGATGTTCAAAAAAGAAAATGGTTATTTATATCTAGCTGCATTGTTAATATTGGCTTACTAGGATTCTTTAAATATTTTAATTTTTTTATCGATAATTTTATTTTTGCCTTTCAATCCATTGGTTACCAAATTTCGCCAGTTACTTTAAAAATAATTTTACCTGTAGGAATTAGCTTTTATACGTTTCAATCTCTGAGTTATACAACAGATATTTATCGCAACAAAATGAAACCTACAAATGATTTAATTTCATTTGCTGCGTTTATTAGTTTTTTTCCTCAACTTGTAGCTGGCCCAATAGAAAGAGCTTATCATTTATTACCTCAATTTTATGTAAAAAGATTTTTTGATAAAGAACTTGCAACAATTGGAATGCGTCAAATACTTTGGGGTTTATTTAAAAAAATAGTGATTGCAGATACCTTTTCAAGTTACGTAGATCAAATTTTTGCTGCAAGTGATACCCTTCCAGGAAGTACACTTGCATTGGGAGCCATCTATTTTTCCATTCAAATTTATTGTGATTTTTCTGGATACTCAAGCATTGCTATTGGAACTGCAAAACTGTTTGGTTTTGAATTAATGCAAAATTTTAATTTTCCATATTTTTCTACCAATGTCTCACAATTTTGGAAAAGATGGCATATATCATTAACCTCATGGTTTCGTGATTATGTTTACATTCCTCTAGGCGGGAATAAAGGCTCTTTAAGTAAAACTATTTTTAATACACTTTTTGTGTTTACTTTAAGTGGCTTCTGGCATGGCGCCAATTGGACATTTATAATCTGGGGATTATTAAATGGTCTCTATTTGGTTCCTAACTTAATTTTTGGTTATCGAAAAAAAACAAAAGAAAATAATGAAGGAGCAATCACACTTTTATCTGTTATCAATATTAAAATTACATTTATATTAATCACATTTACCTGGATTTTTTTTAGATCTATCAGCGTTTCTCAGGCTGCTCAATATATTTCAAATTTATTTTCAACATCATTATTTACCTATCCAATTCAACATGGGATGGCAATGACCATTCCTTTAATCAGTATTTTATTTTTTTTTGAATGGTTGAGATACAGAGAGGTAACAACATTTAAACCGCAAAACATTCCTGTATTTTTGAGATGGACAAGCTATTTAATTATTGTTATTGCCTGCCTAGCATTTTTTAAACAAAATCAATCATTTATTTATTTCCAATTTTAATGAAATCATTTTTGTTTAAAATATTAACATTCTCTATCCTTGTAATTATCACACTGATATTTACAGTTTTATTTGTTCCAGATAATACTGTAAAATCAAGTCTTTTAGGGGCCTATCCTTTCAAGCATGAACTATTAAAAAAAATTAAAACAAAAAAAATAATTTTATTAGGTGGTTCAAATTTAAGTTTCGGAATTGATAGTAGACAAATTGAAAAAGCACTTAAAAAACCTGTTGTAAATATGGGAATACACGCAGGTGTAGGATTAGAATATATGATCAATGATATTATACCTTATGTAAAAGAAGGCGATACATTAATTGTAGTTCCAGAATATGAACATTTTTATACTGATAATTTTTATGGAGAAATGGAATTAATTTCAGTATTATTTGACATTGAAGCCGATTCAAAAAAATTAATTAACCGAGAGCAATGGACACATTTATTTAAATACCTACCCTCCTACTCTGCTAAAAAATTAAAAAACTATGTGTCCTCATTTCTAAAAAATAAAGAAGAGCCTATCAGCATCTATCACAAAAATTCGTTTAATAGTTATGGAGATGCTTATTTACATTGGTCATTACCCAATCAATCCTATTTACCATCTGTCATAAACACAGGCTATGAAACGGTCAATAAAGATGTGATAAATCACATGATTGAATTAAAACATGACTTGAAAAACAAACATGCAACCTTACTTATTTTTCCGCCAGTAATTGATGAAACCTCATTTAATCATCAAGAAAGTATTATAAAAAAAATTAATGATGCCTTAAGTAGCAATAACCTATCATTTGTCAGTAACCCTATAAATTATAGATATAGCAACCATTTATTTTTTAATTCCTATTATCATTTAAATAAAACGGGTGTTGATAAAAGAACACAGCAGCTAATTAATGATTTATTACATTTAAAGATTGAGTAAGAAAAAGTCTATATTAATTGTATTTCCTGATGAATGGCTTCAATATTCGCCGTCAGTTTTGAATTTATATGAATGTTGCAAACAAAACCATTATACAAAATTGGTTTATGTAGATAATGGGAAATTTAAAAATGATGGATTGGTAGATCATGACACAAGTATTAAAATTGGAAAAACAGCAGCTTATTTTTGGCGAAAAACATTTGGCTATAAATTATATAAAGTTTTAAGAATTTTTTTTACATTATTATCTATTAAAATATTTAATAAAAAGTATGATATAGTTATTGCGATTGATTCATCAGGATATTTGATAACCAAATTATTTTTTAATAATACAGTATATTTTTCTTTAGAAACTGAGAAAGATTGGTATTTCAGATTAAGTCAAAAATTAGGCATTGAAACGCTTTTAATTCAGAGTAAAGAAAGGAAAGATTTTATGATTGAAAATGATCCTTCAATCCAAGTCTTTTATCTTCAAAATGCCCCCATATTGGATAATCGCATCAAACGATATGACGGAATTAAAGAAAAGCGAATTCTTTATATGGGTAATATTGATTTTGGTTATGGCTTAGAATATTTTATTGACTGCATTAAAGAACTCGACCATGAATATACCTTTACCTTAAAAGGTATAAAAAATGAAAAATATTTTAATTGGCTTCATGAAAGATATGCTGAAATTATTCATTCAGGGAAATTAATTTTTGATTTTAATTACGTTGAGCAGTCAAAAATTATTGAATACGTATCTCATTTTTACATTGGAGTTACAGGCTATGATTTAGACTTAGCAAAAAAGAGTTTTAATTATTTTTCTTCTCCGGCTGGCAAATTATTTAATTATTATGCAGCTGCTTTACCAGTTATAGGAATTGATATTATTGGATTAAAAAGTGTAAGAGATTTTGATGCTGGTATTTTAATTGATTCTGTTAACGTCTTACAAATTAAAAATGCCATCAAAACAATTGAGTTGAAATACAATAATTACGCTTTAAACTGCATTAAAGCTTCTGAGGAATTTGATTTTAAAAAAGGCTTTGAGAAATTTGAAAACAGTTTCAAAGATAGTTCAACTGAAAAATTTAAATTAAAAAACTATTTAACGAATGGACACGAAAGAAGCATTAAAACTAAACAAAACATTGTAACTTCTATTTTAATAAAATGTGTGAGCATCGTAATCAGTTTTTTATTAATTCCTTTATCATTAAGTTATTTAAACCCTTTGAAATATGGCATTTGGCTAACCATCATATCTGTTATAGGATGGTTTGGCTTTTTTGATTTAGGATTAGGAAATGGTTTAAGAAATAAGCTAGCCGAAGCATTGGCAAAAAATGATCATGAACAAGCAAGAACATACATTAGTACTTCATACGCCATTATGACAATTATCATTGGAATTGTATTTGCAGTTTTTGCTTTTGTATTTCCTTACATCAACTGGTCATCTATTTTAAATACACCAGCGGAATTGAGTTCAGAAATTAATCAATTAATATTTATTGTTTTTAGTTTCTTTTGCCTTCAATTTATTATCAAATTAATCGGTATGATTTTAAAAGCCGACCAACGTTCTGCATTAAGTGGTGGCATAAATACATTTGCTAGTTTGCTTTCTCTTATCATCATATATGTATTAGCACAAACTACAAATGGTTCAATATTATGGTTAAGCATTGGAATTAGTTCAGCAAATATAATTGCTCCTTTGATTGCTACTATATGGTATTTTAGCACAGATTACAAACACCTAATCCCTTCATTGAAATACGTAAAATTAAATTGTGCTAAAGATTTAATGGGACTTGGATTTATGTTTTTTATCATGCAGTTTGCGGCATTAATTCTTTTTTCAACAGATAGCTTTATTATAGAACAATTATATGGCCCCGAGGAAGTAACACCATACAACATTGCGTTTAGATATTTTAGTTTAATAACAATGGGGTTTACAATTATTACCACACCTTTTTGGACAGCTTACGCCGATGCTTACCATAAAAAAGATTTTGTGTGGATCAAACGAATTACTCGAAAATTATGTTTGATATGGGGATTATCTATATTTGGAGTTTTAGGTATGCTCATTTTTTCCAATGTATTTTATAAATTATGGATTGGAGATCAAATCAAAATACCATTTTTATTATCAGCATCTATGGCTGTTTGGGTTCTTATCTCTTCTTGGACCAGTATTTTTGGTAATTTTTTAAGTGGCGTTGGTAAAATCAGATTAAGTCTTTATCATTCATTTATCATCATTATCATCAATATTCCTTTATCCATATTTTTAGCAAAGTATTTGGATTTGGGAAGTGCTGGTGTCATTATTGGCACCTGTTTATGCGTATTTCCGCAAGTATTACTTCATCCAATGCAATATAAAAAAATTATTTCGAATAAAGCAAGAGGGATATGGGGAAAATAAACATAGAAAAAAAAGCTATTTTAATAACTGGAACAATTGTTCCAAATAGTATTTTTGTTGCCCATCATAATGTTGAGCAACGCAAGCAGGAATATATCGATGGATTAACTTTTTACAAATCTCAATTTCCAAATGATGATGTTTTCTTTTTAGAAAACTCATCGCATGATTTTAATGCAGATACAACATTCAATAATCTTTTAAAAAACAATCAAATTACACTAATTAAATTTCCTATTTCAACTAAAACCCAAGAAGGAAAAGGTTATCAAGAGTTTGAAATGCTCGATTCTACCATTGGTAATCTAAAAAACCAATACTCCTATTTTGTAAAAGTAACTGGACGATACAAAGTATTAAACATAAAAGATATTGTAAAGCCTAACAATTCTTTATTTATTGCTGATTCTCATAAAAAACATAAGGTGACTCAAACTAATGTGTTTTGTGTAAACGGAATTTTTTATAATGATCATTTAAAAAACTTATATTTAAGATCTAATGATTCAAAAGGTATTTTTATCGAACACGTTGTGTATGATTATCTGATTAAAAATCACTTATTAAAAAACACCAATTTGTTTCACAAAAACCCAATAATAAGTGGTTTTTCAGGATCATATGGAGGTACGTTAAATAGAAACAAATATAAAATGATGTTTAGAAATTTAGAACGTTTTATATTAAAAGCATTCAACTTTCATGAATTTTTAATAGAGTACTAAAAGTAAAAATGAATAAAACATTTGTTACCATATTTCCTAATTGCGAAAATGTTCATCTTACAAAAGATTTGGGTCAAATTCCTTTTTTCCTTCACAAAAAATACGGCTACAAATCATCTATTGTATCCTATGAAAATAGTAAAAACTATCCTAATTTAAACGGAGAGGTAAACGGATTAACGATTGAGTTCATCAAAAATAAAGGAAGAATAAGCTTTATAGAAAAAAGTGTTTTAAGTTATATTAGAAAAAATGCTAAAAAAATTGATGTATTAAATTTATATATATTTTCAAAATTTACGTTTGTTTACGGCATTTTATATAAGTTAATTCATCCAACAGGTTTTTTGTTTTTAAAGTTAGATGGCTATAACGAAACATTTGAAAAAAGTAATAAAATTAAGCATTCAACAAATTTTTTTAAAAACATTATTTTGAAATATTTAGAAAAAAAATTTCTAGAAAAGGTTAATTTAATTACCATTGAAAATTCAATAGGCGAGCAATTGGTTAAACAAAAATATCCTAAACTAGCAGATAAAATAATGTATTTACCTGTAGGGGTTAATGACATTTTTCTATCTCAACATTTTAAAGATGGCTTCAAAAATTTTCATCAAAAAGAAAATATTATTTTAACCGTTGGTCGCATTGGTGAAGTCATAAAAAATAATGAAATGATGCTTCGTTCATTATCACAACTAAATATGGGAAATTGGAAAATGGTTTTTGTTGGCGCTATCAATCCTAATTTTATTTCATTTATTGATAATTGGCGTAAAGCGAATCCTCAATTGAAAGACAAAGTAATTTTTACTGGAGAAATTAAAGATAGACTAGAATTATATGAGTGGTATAATAAATCAAAAATATTTTGCATGACTTCTTGGAAAGAATCTTTTTGTCATTCAATAGGAGAAGCCGTTTATTTTGGAAATTACATTATTGGAACGGAGGGTATTGTTAGTCTGAGAGATTTGTCGGATCATGAAAAGTATGGAACTATTTTGAAAGCTGATGACGATAAAAGCATGGCTAAAAAACTTCAATTTTTAATTGATAACCCCAATTTTTTATCTGATTTATTTCCTCAAATTATCAACTATTCGCATCAAAATTTTATTTGGTCAAATATTGTAAAAAAAACACATCAAAGAATAGAACAAAATTAAAAGCATGATGGACGGAGGAATCCGAAAATTTGATATAGAAAAAAAATCATTACTTAATCATCATTTAGTAACGGTAATCACTGTGGTTTTAAATGGTGAAAAGCACTTAGAGCAAACCATACAAAGTGTGCTTTCGCAAACATATGATTATGTTGAATATATTATCATTGACGGTCAATCAACTGATAAAACAATTGATATTATCAAAAAATATGAAGACAAAATTGATTATTGGATTAGCGGTAAAGATGACGGAATATATGATGCGATGAATAAAGGAATACAATTAGCTCATGGAGAACTAATCGGTATTTTAAATGCAGATGATTACTATAATGAAAATGCCGTAAAACTTATTGTACAAGCGTATGAAAAAACAAACGCAGATGTCTTTCATGGAGATATGATTGTTGTTAATCAAAATAATTTGAATAGAATGAAACCCGATGAAACTAAAATGAATGAGAAACCTTCAATCTTTCATCCAACATGTTTCATTAAAAAATCTGTTTATCAAACAATCGGTAGTTTTGATACAAAGTATAAAATTTCCGCAGATTATGATTTTTTATTGAGGTGTATTCAACATAAATATGTTCTCAATTATATTCCAGAACCATTAACTTATTTTCGACCAGGAGGAATGAGTGCTTCATGTGCCAGTAATATTGAAGGCTATAAGATTATGAAAACACATCAAACGGGATTTCATCAACAAGTCATTTGGAGAACTATAAAGTGTTATGTAAAAACATTTATTAAAAAAATATTAAATTAGTTAACATCAAATGATAAACTTTCTAGCTTACATAGAAGCAGTTTGTGTCAATAGAACTTCTCGTTTTAAAGGAATGTTACTTAAATGGTATTTAATCATGCATGGATGTAAAGTAGGTAAAGGATTAAAATGTTCATCGTTTCCTTATTTTAAAGGTTTTCCAAATAAAAATATTTTTATTGGCCATTATGTAGATCTTGGTAGGAATAATACGTTTGAACTTTCTAAAAACGGAAAAGTAATTTTAGATGACTACGTTTTATTGCATCAAAATATTTTAATAAGTTGTAACAATCAAATAAAGATTGGTAAATTTTCGGCCATTGCAGAAAACGTAAGCATACGTGATGGTAATCATCAATTTTCTAAAAATCAATATTATAGATTACAAGATAGCGTGAGTGAACCCATAGAAATTGGTGAAGATGCTGGTATTGCAGCAGGATGCGTAGTACTCATGGGTGCAAAAATTAGCAAAGGAGCTTTTATAGGATCTAATTCTGTTATTACCAGAAAAATAATTATTGAAGAATACGGTATTTATGCAGGAAATCCTTTACGATTAATTGCCACTAGAAAATAAATAATGATTGATAAAAGTAAATTAGTTAAAGCACTTTTTGAAGATACCGCTCTTTATTTGACTTATGATTACAATTTAAAGATTAGAAAAGAAACATTAGAATCTTATACTCACCATTTAAAATTTAATTCGGTTTTGGATATGCCTTGTGGAAATGGCTCCATTTCATTACCATTATTAGACAGAACAAAAAAACTAACACTCATAGATATTTCCACAAACATGCTTTCTATTGCCCAAAAAAATATTTCAGAAGATGCTAAAGAAAAAGTTATTTTAATTAATGATGATTTTTTCAACTTAGATATTTCTAATCATTCTTATGACTTAGTGATTTGTTTAGGATTATTAGCACACGTTAATTCTCCCGAAAAATTATTAGACAAACTCTCTAAAATTATTTTACCAAATGGGTTACTCATCATTCAAAACACTGATTCAACTCACTTTTATAGTTATTTAATAAGATGTTACCTGAAATTAAAAAGACTTATTTCAAAACAAACCTACGCCTTAAATGAAGTGAAAGGATCATTCGTAGAAAATACTTTACAAAATAATGGTTTTGAGATATTAAAGACATATCGTTATAACCAATCATTTTTAGGATTTTCAAATTTATTTTCTAATGAGAAAAAGTATAAACTCACGCGTCAATTTTTCGGAGATGCGGATCATCCTAAGAAGCAAAGATGGGGAAGTGATGTGACATATTTGTTTAGGAAGAAAAATAGTTAATATTTATTTTATTCATCAAACATACTATACTGAATCCTAGCAATAAAATAAACACATTGATCATTCCTGATTTGTTTCCAAAATTTGACGGAGACGTTCAGGGAATATTTGTTTTAGATTATTTGACTTCAACAGCAAATTATTGAAATCATAAAGTTTTATTCGGAAAATTAACATTCAAAAAAAAAGAAGTTCTATTTGAAAAGAACGAACATTATGACATTTATCGCTTTTCAGTATCTGATAAAAAAATTCCTTTTTATTTAAAACCATTTTTTTATTTAAACTGGTTTTTTAAAGGGTATAACATTGGAAAAAAAATAAAAAACATTGACATCATACATGCGCATGGCAGTATATTAAGTGGAACACTCGCTTATATGTTGTCAAAAAAATTGAAAGTGCCATTCTTAATCACAGAACATCAAGGTCCTTTTAGCATGACTGCTGATCATTTTTGGAAGAAGCATTGGACAAAATTTATCATGCAGAAAGCAGATGCCGTTTTGACGGTGAGCGAACATTTAAAGCAAGAAATTTTAAATGCTGGTATTTCCCCAAAAAAAATAATTGTAAGTTACAATCCTGTAGATACTGAATTATTTAAACTGAAAAAAAATCAATTAAGTAATACGATTTTATTTGTTGGAAGGTTAGATGAATTTAAAGGCTCTTTAAGATGTTTAAAGGCATTTCATCAAATTAATCAACAGTACCCTCATTGGAAATTTAAAATTGTAGGCGATGGTCAAGAAATGCAATCCATCATTAATTATATCAATAGTAATGCATCAATCAAACCAAAAGTTATTTTAAGAGGATTATTATCAAAACCTGAAATAGCTGATGAAATGCAAAATTCCGATTTTTTAGTTTTTCCAAGTAAACATGAAAGTTTTGGCTTAGTCGTTACTGAAGCATTATCTTCTGGATTGCCAGTAATTGTAGGAAATAAAACAGCACCCATTGAATTTGTTGATGCTGAAAATGGTTTGATGGTTCAGTATGACGATATTCATCAAATTGCACATGCAATGGAAATGATGATACAAAACGCAAACAACTATCAAGCGGAAAACATTCGCGAAAAAGTTATTAGAAATTTTAGCTTCGAAAATTTTGGAAAAAATTTAGTTAATACCTACAAATCGTTCATTTTAAAACCATAAATTGTAAGCTATATTTTTTATAAGCAAAATTTATGTGTGGCATAGCAGGCATTATAAACCATGGAGGCGTATCCACCGAAAAATTATATCATATGTCTAAAGTTCTCAAACACCGAGGACCAGATGATGAAGGGTTTTGTTTATTAAGTCATTCTCAACCTTCTAAATACTTTAAAGGAGACGATACCATCAGTGAGCTTTCTCAAGTGCCTCACATCATCGACTCTTCAAATGTGAAGTCTTACGAAATTGGACTTGTTCACAGAAGACTTTCAATTCTTGATTTAAGTCCCTCTGGCCATCAACCTATGGCTTATGCAGACAGATTTGATATTATATTTAACGGGGAAATTTATAATTACAAAGAGCTAAAACAAGATTTAAATAGCAAAGGATTTCATTTTACGACTGATACTGACACAGAAGTTATTTTAGCAGCCTATTATCATTGGGGAGAAGATTGCGTCAATCATTTTATTGGAATGTGGGCTTTTGCAATTTATGATAAAATAGAAAAACTCCTTTTTTTGTCAAGAGATCGTTTCGGCATAAAACCTTTATATTTTTTTCAAAATAAAACACTATTTGCTTTCGCCTCTGAAATTAAAGCTTTATTAACATTGGATGAAATAAAACCAGAGGGAGATTTTAATTCTATTTTAGAATATATTTCTTTTGGAGCTACATCTAACCCGTCTACCAATCTTTTTAAAAACATTCAAACTTTAAAACCTTCTCACAATTTATTACTTGATACTTCCGCGTTGAAGTTTGATGTTAAACCTTATTATCGTTTAAATGATCAAGTTGAGCATTACTCATTTTCCAGCAATAAAGAAATTCAAGAAAGTTTTTCTAAGATCTTATGGTCTTCAATTGACTTACATTTAAGAGCAGACGTTCCAATTGGCTCAACTTTAAGTGGAGGGTTGGACTCGAGCACAATCGTTGCAATGGCATCTTTAAAAATGGAAGGTAAATCATTTAAGACTTTTACGGCTGCTTATACAGAAAAAGAAATTGATGAATCTTATTTTGCAAAAAAAGTTATTTCTGATCATCAAAATATTGATGCCTATTTTTCCTATCCTGATATCAAAACTTACTGGGCAGATTTTGATAAATTAATTTGGCATCAAGATTTACCAATAAATTCAACATCTATGTTTGCTCAATGGGAGGTAATGAAATTAGCCAATCAACAAAATATTAAGGTTCTTCTGGATGGACAAGGAGCAGATGAAATTTTAGGAGGTTATTATAATTTCGCTGGAATTTATTTGATTGAAAAATTAAAACGATTACAGATTCCTTCTTTTATGAGAGAAAGAGCGCAATTGCAACAAAATTTTTCTCCAAATATCAATCAATCAATTGCAAAATCCATGTATTATTTTTTACCTGAATTTTTACAAAAATATCTCAGATCAAAAAAACGAATAGGTATGGGTTTTGTTTCTGACAGTTACCGTCATCAACTATCAAATATTGATGTTCCAGCTCGTGGTGGCAAATCATTTAAAGAGCAATCTTTATTAAGTATTGAATTTGGTTTACAAGATCTATTGAGATACGAAGACCGAAATTCGATGGCATTTTCTATTGAAAGCAGGGTTCCGTTTTTAGATCACCGTTTAGTTGAATTTTCTGTTGCTTTAAATAATGATTGGAAAATAAATAATGGCTGGACAAAATATATTTTAAGAAAAACAGCAGAACCAATCTTAAATAAAGAAATTGTTTGGCGAAAATATAAAATGGGATTTTTAACTCCACAAAAATTATGGAAATTAAAATCTAAAAATGAATTATCTCAGTTTATCAATGACACTAAAATTCCTGATTTTTTAAATAGAGAATACTTGATAAAATTAAATGATTCAGATATCAATGATACATCACACTTAAGTGAATTTTGGAAATTAATATCTTTTTTAAAATGGCTAGATATATTTAAAGTATCACTATAGCCATGATCTATCAACTCATAAAGGCTTCTTAAGAAGAATTCGAAAACATTCCATCATCGGTTCTGATGTATTTACTAACAATGGATGTTTTGCAACTATTACTTTTTAGAGCTTAAAAACAATTAGATTAATTGCAGTTATTTATAATTTAGCTTACACTAATGTTTAACCATAATTAATAATTTATTTTAAAGTCAACCAAAATGAAAGTTCCTTTTTTAAATCTTAATGCTCAGTACAAAAATCTTAAACATGATATTGATCAAGCGATTGAACAAGTTATTACCGATTCGGCTTACATTAAAGGAAAATATGTAGACGCATTTGAAAAGGAATTTGCTAATTCTTATGGCGTAAAGAATTGTATTGGCGTTGCCAATGGAACAGATGCTATCTATATAATTCTCAAAATGCTTGGTATAGGAGCGGGAGATGAAGTCATTACAGTAGCCAACACCTGGATTTCGAGTTCTGAAACTATTTCACAAACTGGCGCAAAACCAGTATTTGTAGATATTGAATCTGATTTCTATTGCATTGATGTATTAAAAATTGAAGAAAAAATAAATGAAAATACAAAAGCAATAATTGCTGTACACCTATTTGGACAAGCCAATAATATTTTACAACTAAAAACGCTTTGTAAAAAGCATCAATTATTTTTAATTGAAGATTGTGCGCAATCTCATTTTTCAGAATTTGATCAACAACTTGTGGGAACATTTGGTATTGCATCAACCTTCAGCTTTTATCCTGGAAAAAACTTAGGAGCATATGGTGATGCAGGTGCAATTATAACCAATGACGATGAATTAGCAGTAAAAATGAGAATGTATGCAGCGCATGGCTCCTTAATAAAACATCAACATGAAATTGAAGGTATCAATTCTCGCTTAGATGGTTTGCAAGCAGCAATACTGTCGGCCAAGTTACCTCACATCAAAGAGTGGAACGAAAAAAGAATTCAGTTTGCAGCATTATATTCTAAACTTTTAAAAGACGTTGAACAGATTACTACACCATTGGTTCGTCATAATACGAAACACACATTTCACTTATATGTTATCAGAACAAAATTGAGAAACGAACTTCAAACCTATTTAAAAGAATTTGGTATCGAAACCCAAATTCATTATCCAGTTCCTTTACCATTTGTGAAGGCCTATCAATATTTAAAGCATACACCAAGCGATTTTCCAGTAGCTTATCAGTACCAATCAGAAATTTTGTCTTTACCAATGTATCCTGAATTAAAAAAAGAAGAAATTGAATTTGTTGTTTTGAAAATAAAAGATTTTTTTTCTAAATAATGAATATCGCTGTCGTATCTGCTCACTATATGCCTGAAATTGGTTATCAGGAAGTTCATTTAGCTAAAGCTTATGCCCGATTGGGTTTTAAAGTTAAGGTATTTACTTCGGCAGCCAAGGTAAAATTAGGAGGAAATATGAATCAACTCAATTATCTTAAAGGTACTACAATCAACGAAAAATACGGTTATGAAATACAGAGATTACCTTCCATTTCTTTCAAATCAAAAGTGCTGCCTTTTGGCTTAAAAAAAAATGTGTTAGACTTTAATCCTGACGTGTTGGTTATTCTGGGCGTTGCTAAAATTTTTCCAGTGACACTCTTTAATAAAAAATTAAGTGAAAGGGTAAAAATTATTTCCATTTATGGTGATGCAAAAGAGTATTTGGACCGAGACACATTTTATCAAAAAATAAATGCTTTTTTTTATGAGCTTGGTTACTATTTTATAAAGTATCCACTCTATAGAAAAGCCATTAAATATGGCCATAAGCTTATCTTAAATATTCCAGAAACAAATCAACTATTTAACGAATTTTTAACTGATAAAAATAAAGTTCTTTTCGAATCGAAAAAAGTGATGTTGAATTTAGGTTATGATCCCGATGAATATTATTATAACAAGAACGACCGAGAAAGATTGCGCCGTGAATTAAATTTTAATGCTTATGAAATTGTAATCATAACATCAACCCGAATTAATAAAAGAAAAAATTTAGAACAAATCATACAGATGATTACCAAACTCAACTTGAACGGAAAAAATGTAAGTTATTTGATGGTAGGGTTTTTGGGAGATAGTTATGAAAATGAATTAAAATCATTAATCAATAGCCAAACTTTTCCAAATAAATTTAGATGTTTTCCATTTTTAAATTCTGAAGAAGTAAGAAAATTATATTGTGCCGCAGATATTGGTATTTGGCTAAAAGCAGCAATTTCAATACAAGAAGCAATGGGTACAGGTTTACCAATTATTCTTGAAAATAAGCCAAGCGTTAATCATTTAATTGATGAAGGAAGAAATGGTTGGTTCTTTAAAAAAGAAACACTCGAAATTACCATTCATAAAGTTGTTAATGCCTTTGCTGAATTTAATATTGACAGAGAATTATTAGCGAATCAAAATTCAAAAAAATTATCCTATGATGCAATTGCAAAAAAAATATTAGATACCGTTATTTAAAAATAGGAAGTGAAATTTAAAGAATGGAAAATATGGATATCTCAATTACCATGGCACTTAAAGTGGTTTGTGATTTTAGTTTTGTTAAGACCAATAGTAGATAACTTTTATTATTTAAAAAACGTATCTCCATTTTTATCTCCTTTATATTTTGTTGGCATTGCTACACCTCTTTTTTGCATTACTACCATCATATCTTTCAGAAAAAAAGATGTTTCAATATTTGATTTTTTATTTGGAATTTGGGCCTTGCTCATGCTGATTTCACTCTTTTTTATGTTTCTTTATGATCCATTATCAAAAACATATTTTGAATATTTACTTAAATTAACCATGCCCGCCTATCTATTCTTTTTTTTAAGATTATTAATTCGAACGCGCAAAGATTTGGATGGCGTATTGCAAAGTTTTATTTATTCTTCATTAGTTGTTGTAGCTATTTTTTTATTTGAAATTTTTGTTAATCCAGTTAAAGTTCAACAAACTAGGGGTCTTGAAAGAATTCAGGGAACTTATGGCGATGTGATGAATTACGCCATTTATATGTCTTTAGGATTTTTAATCATGTGTTATTTTAATTTAAGAAACAAAAAAATGAGATCCGTATTGAGTGAAAATTCTCGCATTATTGTTACTATTGTTTTATGTTTAGCGTGTTTATTTAAAATTAGCCATACTGCCAGTTACGGGGTATTTCTGATTATTTTAGCTTTATTTATTTTATTTAATCTTGGTGCTAATAAAACAGTTGGGGTAACATTAATATTAGTTGTAGGCTCCTTAGCTTATTTTTTTGGTGCAAGTACAATCGAAGAAAAAATAACACCACTTATTCAAACAGATATTGCTGTGATTGAAGGAAAAAAAGATGACGAAAGATTATTGCACGGTCGAGTGGGAAGATGGAAAATGATGTTAGAAGAATATTCTGAGTTTTCCGTTCCAGCACAAATATTTGGAATGCCTTTAAATTTAGTAGAAACGTATCCTTATGTTGGAACAGGCTCACATAATGATTTTGTGAGAATTTTATTTTTTACTGGATTCTTTGGTTTAATGATTTACCTCTCCATATTAATAAATATTTTCCGTCGTTTGAAATATTTAAGCTCAAGTGATTATTTTTTAACGCTGGGAACATTTATGATATTGTTTTTGTATTCTATAAGCACTTGTCCTACGCTATATGCACCAATGTTATACATCATATACAGTATTTTATGTTTTATATCTTTACCTAAATCAGTTTTATCTGAATAAAAATGAAAAAAAAAACAGTGATGATTTTAGGAAAACTTCCACCGCCATATATGGGGCCATCCATTGCAACTGAAATTTTACTCAAATCAGAGCTGAAAAATAAATTTAAATTGGTTCACCTCGAGACAAAAATAAACATCATTTTATCTTCTTTTGGAAAATGGAATTTTGCTAAAGTATTTAAAAACATAGCAGTTTATATTAACATGATTCGTCTCTTAATTTTAAATAAACCTGATGTCGTTCTCATTCCAATAAGCCAAACCACTACTGGATTTTTAAAGGATTCTATTTTTATTTTATTTGCTGCTTTTTTCAGAAGAAAAATTGTCATACAATTAAGAGGGAGTAATTTAAATAATTGGTTATCTAATGCTACTGGCTTGACTAAAAGCTATTTTAAATTTATTTTGAAACGAACAAAAGGCGTCATTGTATTGGGAGAAAATTTACGATATTTATTCAAAACTTATTTTAGTGAAACGTCTATTTTTGTAATTCCTAATGGTGGAAATTATGGATACACAAAAGTGGTAAAAGATAAAAACGCAGAAATTAAAATATTGTTTTTCTCTAACTTTTTAGAATCTAAAGGCATTTTAGACGTTTTGAAATCAATTGAAATTTTATCAAGTAAAAAAGTAACACATAAATATTCCATCGATTTTGTTGGGGCTTGGAATAATGAAGATTTTAAAAATAAATGTTTCAAGTTTTTAGAAAACAAAAATTTACCAGCTATCTTTCATACAGCAAAAAGTGGTAAAGAAAAAGTGAAGTTTTTATCGGAAGCAGACATATTTGTATTTCCACCTCGTGATCCAGAAGGTCATCCTTGGGCAATTGTAGAAGCAATGGCAGCTGGTTTGCCAATTATATCAACTGACAGAGGCGCCATTGTTGAATCCGTGATTGATTCAAAAAATGGATTTATTGTTGAATCGCACAATCCAAAAATGATTGCTGATGCCTTAAAATTATTGATAGAAAATTCGGAGCTTAGAGAACAAATGGGCAAAGAGAGTTTACAACTTTACCTTAAAAATTTTACAGAAGAAAAAATGATCGAAAAATATGAAACTGTTTTTAATACAATCATAACAAATGAAAACTGAAAAAACAGTCGACATAAAACAAATAGAAGATTTTTGGAATAGTAATTTATGCGGAAAACAATTTGTTGATGCCAAATTTCCATCTAAAGAATTTTATAAATACTACCGTGATTTTAGATATAAAAAAACTCACCATTTGAATTCTTATATTGATTGGAAATCAGCAACTGGAAAAGATGTATTAGAAGTTGGTTTAGGAATTGGTGCAGACGCAACCCGTTGGGCAACATTTGCAAAATCTTATACTGGTGTGGATTTAACCAATGAAGCTGTTTATGCCACAAAATTGCATTTTGAACATCTCAATTTAAAAGGAACTATTTTACAAGGTAATGCCGAAGCATTAGATTTACCAAATGACCATTTTGATATTGTCTATTCACATGGCGTCTTGCACCATACAACCAATACACAGCAAACGTTTAATGAAGTGCTTAGGGTTTTAAAGCCAAACGGACAGTTTATTGTGATGCTTTATGCAAAAGGCTCTTTTAATTACTGGATTCGCATACAATTATATTTTAGGCTAAGATTATTCTTTGAAATCATCAAAAATAAATTGGGCAAATTATCAAAAGGAAATTGGGCTTTGCATATCAAAAATTTTAAAAATGATGGTTGGTCTTATTTATCTTGGAAAAATTTCCCTCACCATTGTACTGATGGCCCTGATTGTTACATCGCTCATATTTATTACCAAAACGAAATAAAAACGATGCTTGAAAAAGCTGGATTTGAAATCCAAAAGATGAAAAAAGGACATTTTCCGATTGGTGGACATTTTCCAAAATTGGAACGATTTGTAGCTAAATACATTGGATTTCATCAATTAGTTTGGGCAAAAAAAAAAATAATAAAATGTGTGGAATAGCAGGTTATATTTCTGATGAGAAACTAAATGCAGCAGAAATGCTCAATGTATTAAAGCATCGTGGACCTGATCATCATGCTGGATATAGTGATTATAATAATTCAAAAGAAATTTTCTTAGGTCATACCCGTTTAAGTATACTCGATTTGTCTAGCAATGGCAATCAACCCATGCTTAGTGATGATAAACAAATTATCCTTGTATTTAACGGAGAAATTTACAATTTCCAAGAGCTTAAATTAAAATATTTTAAACATGATGTTTTTCATTCTAGAACAGATACAGAAGTTCTTTTAAAATTATATCAAAAATTTGGAATTGCATTTATTAATGAATTGAATGGAGATTTTTCATTTTCTATTTATGATAAAAAACTCAGTAAAGTTTTTTTAATTAAAGATCACATTGGAGTTAAGCCTTTATATTATTATACCGATGGTAAAAAATTTATTTTCGGTTCCGAAATAAAAACAATTTTAGCGGCTGGCATTAAACCTTCTTTAGCTGAGGATGAACTATTAAATTATTTTGTTTTTAAATACACCCCTAAAAATAATACCTTATATAAGAATATATATCGTGTTCCTCCAGCATCTTATATTGAATATAATTTGAATACCAATTCATTTTTGATTCATCAATATTGGACTCTTCAAAAAAATAAAGACTATGCACATCTTTCTTATACAGATGCTCAATCTGTATTGAAAGATTTAATCGAACAAAGTATCAAAAGTCGTTTAATATCAGATGTGCCAATTGCCAATTTTTTGTCAGGAGGTTTAGATTCATCCATCATTGCTTACTTCATAAAAAGCGATGTTGATATTATCCATTATTGCGCTCGTAAAACAGAACGTGATTTAAAAAAGGAAGGAACAAGTTCTGATTATTTTTATGCAGATAAACTTTCTAAAGAATGGAGTTTGGATTTGCAGCAAGCCAATATTGGAAGTGACGAAGCTAACTTGCATTTGATAAAAAAAACCTTGTATTATTCTGACGATTTAATTGCTGATGGATCTCAAATCCCCTCCTACCTTATCACTAGAGAAGCTTCAAAAACTTCTAAAGTTATTTTATCAGGCATGGGGGCAGATGAACTTTTTTTGGGTTACGCTGGCCATCTGCTAACTTTGCTTTCAAAGAATGTGATTTCTAAATTCCCTCATGGTATATCAAGTGGTTTATACAAACAAGCTGCAAAAGTGAATCAGGGAAAAGGTCGTTTTTTAGCCTATAGAAGATACATTCATAAAATTGGCAAGTACGGCAATTATCCAAATTATAAATTAGGAATTCTAAATTTGGTTGGTGATTTCGAAAATTCTTCTTCTGTGTATCCTGTTAACAGAGATAAATTAGAAAACATGCTTTCTAATTATTTTCCAGAAAACGAAGATGTGTTTGATTCATTAACGAGCTTCGAAATTGAAAATGTATTGGTTAAAAATTTGAACTATACGGACAGAACCGCTATGGCAAATTCTGTAGAATGTCGAGTTCCTTTTTTAGATAAAGAGATTGTTGAGTTTGCATTCAGTATCAAACGCAATTATAAATTATCCAATACGGCAATGAGCAAACGCATTTTGAAAGACGCTTTTTCATTGCAATTACCAGACTATATTATTAAGAGAAGAAAGGCTGGTTTTGGAATGCCTTTGAGAAGCATTTTTAGTTCACATGAAAAAGTAAATCAATTATTAGATAAATCGTTTTTTAGCAACTTTAATCACTTCTCAATATCAAATATTGAGAACATCATTATGAATCATATTTCTGGTAAAGAAGACAATTCATCAATTATATATGCTTTGATTTCCTTTCAGGAATGGTATAAAATGCGCTTTTAAAATAAAATGAAGATGATGCTGTAATATGCCTCGGAACTAGACAGAAACAAGATTTGACAATCACTAAAAATTATATATTTTGAAAATAAAATTCAATACTGAAAAACGAAAGAACATTTTTCTTTTTAGTTTTATTTTTATATCATGCATAATTAATTCACAAACTTGCTTAAATCCTTCATATAAACTCAATAAATTAAAATCAAAAGGTGTAAATAAAGACACCATTTATAATTGGGTTCAAAAAGACCTTTCCTTTATTCAATTAGCGCCCCAAGACACAGTTGCTGATGTTGGAAGTTATAATGGATATTATCCATCACTTTATTCTGTTTCTACTGATTCAATTGTTTTTTATTTAAATGACATTGTAAACGAAGGCTTTGTTTATTTTGATAGTATAAATACTATTTGCAAAAAAATAAGAGGTGATAAAATGACAAATGAATTTAAAATCATACTTGGTGAAAATGAGTCGACAAATCTACCTTCAAATACTTTTAACAAAGTAATTCTTCGTGACGCACTTCATCACTTCAAATCTCCTATAAAAATGATCGTTGATATTAAAAGAATTATAAAACCAAACGGTAAACTTTTACTATTTGAATCTATTAGAAACCCAAAAGTTGATAATAGCAATTTGTGCAGAGGCTCAATGACGAAAGAAGAATTATTAAAATTAATGGTAGAAAATGGATTTGTAATGACACTAGAAAAATTTACAGAACACGACAGGTTTTGGTTTGAATTTAAGCTTTTAAATTAGACGCATAAAAAAACTAAACTTTGCATACACCAGCTAATGGGCAGAATTATAAGCATTTCTAATAAATCAACATATAGGATTTAAAATATTCTAATTTAAAAGATGCTTTATAACCCTTAACATGTGTGAGTATTTTTTTGTATCTGAATTAAAAATGCCATAATGATCAAATTTATCAATTCTAACGCTACCACTTGCATGAATTATTTGTTGGTTATCAATTACCATTCCCACATGCACAATACTTCCTTCTTCATTATCAAAAAAAGCTAAATCTCCAGTTTGCGCTTCTTCAACAAAACTAAGAGGCATTCCCAATTCTACTTGCTGAAAAGCATCTCGTGGAAGTTGATATCCATTTAATTTAAAAATTAATTGGGTAAACCCTGAACAGTCAATGCCAAATGGTGATTTTCCGCCCCACATATAAGGTGCATTTAAAAACAAAAATGCTGTTTGCTTTAAATCTTCAGCCATTTTCTTTAAAGAATTGCTAGCTGTGACTCCCTCAAATAAAAAAGTATGACTGCCAATGATACACTGATTGTTTTTAAAGTTTGGTAAAGTTGCGCCAATCGTGATTGGAAAAACAGCTTTACTATCGAGATTAGTAATTACTTGAACAAGCTCAGAACTGATGATTGATGAATCTAATTGATTAAATTCTTTTTCAGATAAAGGTTGATGTTGTTTTGCGCTTATCCAACAAGGATAATGATCAAATGTTGTTTCAATTTTGAGCCAATCTTCTTGACTTTCAACAACAGTATATGCATCACCAAATAATAATTGCGTTACCATTTCGCTCATACCAGAGGGTTCTTTACGACAAGGTATGATGCTTAATAAACAAATTCCATGATTCATATGTCTAAATTATTTTTTTTATTGTCATATGAAATACCCAGTTTAGTCATTTGTGTTGTTGCTTGAGGCAAACATGGATATTTCATGATGACGAATTTAATATTTGTTTTTAAAATTATTGATTTAAAAAGTTATTCAATTTAGGGTTGCATCATGTTAGTTTTAATAAATTTGCATGCTTAAAAATAAACAACCCTTTTTCCAATTTCCATCAATGAAAATACTTTACCAGCATATAAAACAACACAAAGTTTATTTAATATTAGCATTGGGTTTGGCAAGCATAAATATATGTTTCTCATTAAGTGATTCGATTATTACAGGAAAAGCAATAAATAACGTAGCTTTAAAAATAGGAACTTTTAAAAATTTTTCTGAGTTTTCAAAAGCAATTCTACCTTGGTTATTTTTATCAATAGGTGCAGCAATGGTTTCTCGACTTGCTAAAAATTTCCAAGATTATTTTACCAATATCATTATTCAGCGTGTGGGCGCTACAATGTATACTAACGGGATACAAAAAGCACTCCAATTGCCTTTTCAAGACTTCGAAGATCAAAGAAGTGGTGAAACTTTAGGGAAGTTACAAAAAGTAAAAACAGATAGTGAAAAGTTTATCACTTTATTTATATCGCTCGTTTTTCAATCCATTGTGGGAATTTTCTTTGTCATGTTTTATGTTACTCAATTCGACTGGAAGTTGTCCATTCTATTTTTAGCCACAGTTCCTGCAATTGGAGTTATCAGTTCATTTTTAGGAAAAAAAATTAAAACAATTTCTAAACAAATATTAGGCGAAACCACTGCACTAGCTGGTGCTACAACCGAATCACTAAGAAACATCGAGTTAGTTAAAAGTTTAGGCTTAACACATCAAGAAGTAGAACGCTTAAATAACACAACTATAAAAATTTTAGGATTAGAATTAAAAAAGGTGCGTTTTATAAGAAGTTTAAGTTTTATACAGGGCTCCACAGTTCACTTTGTTAGAACATGCTTGGTATTTGTTTTGTATTATTATGTTTTCCAAAAAACAATCTTACCTGGCGATTTAATTACGCTCATGTTCTTTTCATTTTTCATTTTTAATCCGATGCAAGAATTGGGTAACATTATCATTACCTACAATGAAACCAAAGCATCCATGGAAAATTATGCTAAATTAATGGGTTCCAAAAGTGAAACTATACCCATTAATCCTAAATCCATTGGAAAAATTAGTAGCTTACAATTTTCTTCAGTTTCATTTCAACATCAAACTACTGTAAGCTATGCCGTAAAAAATATTTCATTTACTGCCAATGCTGGTGAAACCATTGCATTTGTTGGTCCTTCAGGAAGTGGAAAAACAACGTTGGTTAAGATGCTGGTTGGTTTATATATCCCAAAAGAAGGAACTATTTTTTATAATCAAACAAATGCCCTAGATATTGATTTAACAGAGCTTAGACAGCAATTGGGTTTTGTGACACAAGATTCGCAATTGTTTTCAGGTACCATTAAAGATAATTTATTGTTTGTAAAACCAGAAGCAACAGATGAAGAATTAAATCTTGTGTTGGCAAAAGCGGCTTGTGGCAATTTATTAAAGCGGGCTGACAAAGGAATTGACACAACCATTGGTGAGGGTGGAATAAAAGTATCGGGAGGTGAAAAGCAACGCTTATCTATTGCCAGGGCTCTCTTGCGAAATCCAAATTTACTAATTTTTGATGAGGCTACCTCTGCCCTAGATTCTATTACAGAAGGCGAAATAACGAATACGATTAGAGAAATTTCTTCTAATAAAAACCAAATTACAGTTTTAATTGCTCACCGACTTTCTACCATCATGCATGCAGATAAAATTTTTGTACTCGAACAAGGCTCAATCATAGAATCTGGAAAACATCAGTATTTATTAAATGAAAAAGGTTTGTACTATGCCATGTGGAGGCAACAAATTGGCGAAAAAAAATGATTGTAATGCGTTAGGGATTGTAGTGAAAATCCTTTTTTGAGGCACGAAAAAAAGATTGTAACGTAAAGCCCGACCGAAGGGAACGCCCAAAGCAATAAAAATGTTTTTTTTAAAAACCTATTAACAAATCTTTTTATGTCTTCAATTTATTTGCAATTTTGGCCTTTAGAAAATTTACTCTAAAAATTAATATGCAACACAAATATCAGATCAAGCAAAAAGCGATTTTGTTACTGGAAGATGGCAAAGTATTTGAAGGAAAAGCTGCTGGAAAAATTGGCACTACTACTGGCGAAATATGCTTCAATACTGGGATGACAGGCTATCAAGAAATATTTACGGATCCATCATACTTTGGACAAATTGTTATCATGAACAATGTGCATATTGGAAACTATGGCATTGAAGCCTCAGAAGTAGAAAGTGATGGCATCAAAATTTCGGGAATGATTTGTAAAAAATTTAATAACGGATTTTCTAGAAAAAGAGCCACTCAATCACTTCAAGATTATTTTGAAAAAGATGGTATTGTTTCTATCAGCGATGTGGATACAAGAGCCATTGTGAGATATGTGAGGGATAAAGGGGCGATGAATTGTTTGATATCTTCTGAAATTAATGATGTAGAAAAATTAAAAGAGATCTTAGCAAAAGTGCCATCCATGAATGGATTGGAGCTATCATCAAAAGTAGCAACAAAAAAGGCCTATGAATTAGGCGAAAAAAATGCCAAACACAAAGTGGCAGTTTTAGATTTTGGGGTCAAAAAAAATATTTTACGCTCATTGGTTGAACGCAATTGTTACTTAAAAGTATTTCCTTTAAAAACGAATTTAAAAGAAATTACAGATTTTAATGCTGACGGCTTTATGCTGAGTAACGGCCCTGGAGACCCAAGCGTAATGAAAGAAGAAATTAATTTAATCAAACAATTGGTTGATACTGGAAAACCTATATTTGGCATATGCTTAGGACATCAACTATTGGCTGAATCTCAAGGAATTTCAACCTATAAAATGCATGCTGGTCATCGGGGAATTAACCATCCCGTTAAAAACCTTATCACGGGTAAGTGTGAAATAACTTCTCAAAATCACGGATTTACCGTTAATGCAGAGGACATTGCAAAAAACAAAAACATTGAAATTACCCATGTTAATTTAAATGATCAAACCATTGAAGGGATTCGGATTAAAAACAAACCCGTGTTTTCGGTACAATACCACCCCGAAGCTTGCCCAGGTCCTTTAGATTCGAGATACTTGTTTGACGATTTTGTTAACTTTTTGAATCAATAACATTTATTTTTCTTCCACCACATTTTTATGATAAATGTCGATGCAAACCAACATCGCCATAAATCCCCAAAAGGGAACAGACGCTTTATCAGTCTCTAAAAAATTATTTAAAAATCCATGAACAAAATAAGTTGTCATGCCCATTAAAATAGCGATAGTTAAAACTTTAAGGGATTTTTCTTGAATGGTATATACCAATCGGTATCCCAAAAACATCACCGCTAAAACCAAAGCAAACACTAGCAATCCACCAATTAATCCTTGTTCGCTTAATGGCCCTAAATACTCGCTATGAGCATTTCCTCTATTTCCAAAATTTGTGGAAATAACTGTTTTTAAACTACTTTTTTGGTAAGGCGCGTATAAAAATTGATAAGTGCCTGGTCCAAATCCTAAAAAAGGTTTTTCTTGAAACATTTGTAAAGCACAATTCCAACGATTTAAACGCTCAACATTTGAAACGTCTGTAGAAATATTTGTCATTGATTCGATGTTTTGCATCAGGTCACCATCAGAATCCGTATTATTTTTATTTAAAAACATCAACACTTCAGATTGAAAGACCATAAAAAATAATATCCCTCCAAATAATGTAAATAAAAGTGTTCTAAATTTTATTCTAAAAATTAACGTTATCAATACAAATAAAGATACCGCTAAACTCAACCAGCCTGCTCTGGCATAAGATGTGATGATGGAAACGATGAAAACTAAAAATAAAAATAAACTGAATAATTTGATAATGAAGTGTGTATTTTTTAAAAAGAACATAACTGCAACAACTGGAATAAACATGGCTAACACACAACCATAAGCGGTATGATCATTATAAAAAGGAGATACAATCCAGTCGGCTGTTTTTTCATCAAAACCATAAGAAGCATGTTTGATGTTCGTAATAATCGCAACGATTGCTAATGCAGAAGCATACAACAATATATGAGTGATCATTTTGTTTTTGTTTTTAAATAATTGCGTACACATAAAATAACAAGAAATTAAAAACCAAAGACGAGAAATAAAATACTTAATAGAAACCAAAGGCAATTCACTAAACAGCGTGGAAACAAACATCCAAATGATTTGTAAAATAATAATGATTGTGATGGGATGTTTTAAAATTTTTTTATCTGTGATATGATGGCTTATTCCATTTAACAGATAAATGGCTGAAATGGCAATCATCAAAGGCTCTGAGGGCAAACTCAAATTTAAATTATCTGTGAGGCCTAATTCTTGAAGCGTAATGGCTAATGGCGTTGAAAAAACCATGATGTACATGATTTTTTCAATATCAAAAATTGCAAGGATGGCAATCAATAATAATAACGGAATTAAATTATAGGCATAAAAGTTTGGTCTATTATAGGCTAAAACATAGGCATTGGTTAATATGTAGGAAACTACAATAAAATAAAATACATGAATGCTTTTAATTTTAGATAACATTTCTTTTTACAAGAGAAATAGATGTATAAAAATTTGATTTAACCACGAAATCTAATTCGAAACATGTTTCCAATTAATCTTTTTTAGATTGTTGAATGATGGTTTTTCTGATATCAAGCAACTTATCAGAAAACAATAAATAGATTAATGATAAAATAAAAGCTGATACGGTAGAGATTGCAACAATGAGTGTTTTAAATGGTCTGGCTGGTTTGTCAATCCTTACGGCTTTTTCTATTAAAAAATTTGATGGTAAATTTCTTTCATAATTAACGCGTGCATCATCATATTTGCTAACAATAACCAAATACTTAAAGCGATATTTTTTTAGTTTCTCAAATAAATCTTGATAAGCCATTCCGTATGTTTGTATCAAATCCATTTTTTTCTCTAGCCTCTTTACGGCGGCATCATCTCCTTTAGAAACCGCTTTAGCCATTGCTTTTGCGTAAGCTTCCGTTTCTGATTTATAATCAATCACCCCAACTTCCCTAATGGATTGTAAACTATCTTCTAAGGTTTTAATATTTTCGAGTGTAACTTCATATTCCTCTTTAATAATCATCAGTGCCTCCTTGGCAACTACCTTCGTCATTCTATTTTTAACTGAATCGGCATAAGAAACAATAGAATTGGCAATTTTAGCTGCTCTGTCTGATTGGTAATCATATACATTTATTTTAATTGAAAGATAATCTGTCCGTTTAAAAGAAACCATTTCTGTCCATTTTAGCTTCATGTAATAATTCCCTAAAGCATTATCTTTATTGATTTTCCAGTGTTGCCATAAATTATATTCATCAGCAATGCTGTTTCTAATATCTGCCGAATTAAGAATTTGTAATAATTTTTCACAATCATCTTCATCCCCATATTCCATATAATCTTCTTGATTGCCCGTATTAAGTTCCACTAATAATTTTGAAACAGAAAATGTACGCGCTGGAAAAATAATTGCTGTTGCTAAGTATTGAGGTGAAATCAAAAACGAAACAATAGATGAAAGTATTGCAGCTACTAATGTTACGATGATGAGTGGTTTACGCCACTGATATATTTTTGTTAAAATTTTAATGGAATCGTTTCCTGTTGTGTTTGAACTCATTGTCTTTTTCTTTAAATACTTTTTTGAAAATTTAGAGATAAAAATAGCATTTATAATGCATAATCTCTTGTTAAGTTAAAAAAAACTGGTGGAAGAAATATCGATAGGAAATTAAATTCATACTGACATAAGCAATAACGAGTTGATTGGAATTTAAATTAATAATGTGTGTGTTTTTCTTCCAAAATAAAATAATTGACTCACGAATATTTTTCAATTATAGCATTTTAATCAATATACTTTTAAGAGTATGATTGATTAAATTTGAAGGCATTGCTTGGTAATGGTAACAGTAATCATGACGAAAAAACAACTTGTTGAAGTTTTTTACCAGATTTTACTCTTCAATAAATTAGTTTAATTGGGTTCATGAAGGATTAAAAAAATCAATTACTTATAAAAAAATCAATGTCATATTAATTTCTAAGTATTATATTTGCGCCAATCTTATAGGGGTGCTTTTTGAAATGTTGAATGTAAATGAAGAATATTGAATTAAACCTGATTCAATATTAAAAATTTAAAATTCGATTTTTATTAGGCTGAGATTATACCCGTTATTGATTGACAAATCGTTAATCAATATACACCTGATCAGGAT
>JBKDJY010000154.1:0-3910 GCA_046345275.1 Bacteroidota bacterium | reverse complement strand
TTTAACTCATAGAGATAATCCAAACAGTCAGAATCTGTTTTAAATCGCTCATGAAACTCTGATATAGTAACGCCTTTAAACATTTT
The DNA here is from genome assembly GCA_046345275.1 of Bacteroidota bacterium. Classification (GTDB taxonomy): domain Bacteria; phylum Bacteroidota; class Bacteroidia; order B-17B0; family Aurantibacillaceae; genus UBA4416. The sequence goes on along the minus strand of JBKDJY010000154.1, from coordinate 3,824 downwards.
TAATTTATTTTTATCAAATATAAAAACTATTTGCGACTTAAACGAGTAATCCTATTAAATTATAGCCAAAACAATAATAATCATTGGGTTCATTTTCATTAAAATATCCTACAAACTCCAAATTTACTCTGCTATTTAAAAAACTTGCGTAGAACCACAAACCCTCGCTGATTTGAATATAATACGCATCGCATTCTACAAAAGTATTATTGGTACTTAACTTACATTTTCTGGGATCCCATTTTACAAAAGGTGTATGTTTAAAACTTTGCACAATAGTACTTGGCGAATTTATCAAAGCTGGTATTACATAAAAGCCTTTGCGGTACTTAAACATATACTTTTTATAATCAACCAAAAACTGTTTTATGTATTTAAGCATAGATGTAAAAGTAAAAAATAAATTTCATGTTCAAAAATCAGATTTAGCTTTTAAGGTAGATTTTATTTTTTTAGAAAATCTAATTTAGCGGCCGAACTAAAATTAAAAAATTATGAAAAAAAAATTTTCTACTTCAAGCCTATTTTGTGGGGCTTTATTATTGCTAACTAGTAATAATATAAAAGCACAATGTGGTGTTAACAGTGTACCTCCTAATACTAATGGATGCGCGGCTAATGCAATAGACTTCTTTAGTATTAATTCTGTAGCTTCGCCATTTTCAGCTGGCTGTAGCCCTGCTGGTTACGGTACTTATACAACTGCCCCAACATGGACAATTACAGCTGGAGCATCTACATCTTTTTCTGCAAATGTTGGTGGTGGTACATTGCAGCAAGGTTTTGGAATTTGGATAGATTTAAATAAAGACGTTTTTTATAATAATACTAATGAGCAGGTTTTCAATAATAATCCGTTTTTAGTTCATGCTAATACTTTTACTTTACCTTTAAGTGTTATCACTGGAACCTATAACTTAAGGGCACGATGTAGTTATAACAACACGCAAACTTCAGCTTGTGATGCCATTTCCTTTGGAGAAGCTGAAAATTATATTGTACAAATTAATGGTCAGGGCGCAGCCTTAAACTTCGATGGTACTGATGATTATGTAACCACCGGCACAGCCATTACAAATGCGCTTTTAGGATCTAATAAAATAACAGTTGAAGCTTGGGTTAACCCAGGCAATTTAACAGGCATAGGTACCATTGTGGGCAACTATAATGCTCCTACTAATAACGCTCAAATGCAATTTTTACTTAGAAGAAATGGAAGTAATTACGAGTATTACATTGGAAATGGCATTGGTGGGTCATATTTAGCAGTGAATTCAGCCCCAGGAACAGCTACCGCTAATGTTTGGCAGCATGTTTCAGGTACTTGGGATGGAGCTGTTGCAAAAGTGTACGTAAATGGTGTCCTTTCTAATACAGCTACAATTGCTTATCCAGCCTTTACTACCTTTACCAATCAGGTTTGGATAGGAGGCCGATCAGGAGGTGAGTATTTTAACGGTAGCATTGATGAAGTGAAAATTTGGAACCGTGTTTTATGCCAACCTGAAATTCAAAACAACATGATGGGTCAGTTAACCTTACTACAAACAAATTTACAGGGATATTACCAATTTAATCAAGGTATAGCAAATAGCGCAAATCCTACAACTACATTAGTAACAGCATTGGCAGGCCCAACCGGAACAGTGCAAAACATGGCGTTAACAGGTGCAACCTCTAACTGGATAGCGCCTGGTGGAGTAATTTCAACAAGTACAGTAACACCATTCTTAACACCAACCATTTCCATTGCAGGAGCAACCTCAATATGTAGTGGTTCATCCACAACATTTACAGCAAGTGGAGTTAGCACGTATAGCTGGACATCAGGCCCAACTACAGCAACTTTTGTAGTTACACCAACAGTTACAGCAACTTATTCAGTAGTTGGTACTGCTAGTAATGGTTGTGTTTCTAACATGGCAACAAAATCAATAACTGTTAACGCAACACCAACAGTTGCCGTAAATAGTGGATCTATTTGTTCTGGTAACACATTTACAATTATTCCAAGCGGAGCAAATACTTATACTGTGCAAGGCGGCTCAAGCGCAGTTACTCCAACGGTAAATACAAGTTATACTGTTATTGGAACAAGTGCGGCAGGCTGCGTGAGTTCAAATACGGCAACTAGCTCTGTAACTGTAAATGCCTTACCAACAGTATTAGCAACAACAAGTAACACTTTAATCTGCGCAGGGCAAACCGCTACATTAACCGCAGGTGGAGCAACATCATATACTTGGAATACCAATGCCACAACTACCGTTATTTCAGTATCGCCAAACGTTACAACAACTTACACTGTAAATGGAACAGGTGCCAATGGTTGTTCAAACACCTCAACTTTGACACAAAATGTGAGTTTGTGTACAGGTATTGCTTCATTAACAAACAGTGAGGCATCTATCAATGTGTATCCAAACCCAAGCAATGGATTATTTGTTATAGAGCTAACAACTGCATCTAAAGTAATATTAACTAATGCTTTAGGTCAAGTTGTATTTGCTGAAACATTTGATGCAGGTAAACACAATGTAAATATTTTTAGCGAAGCTACAGGTATTTATTTTGTTAAAGTAATGGCCAATGATAAACATCAAATCATCAAAGTGATAAAAGAATAATCTTTTAATATATACGCAAAAAGCTCGAACAAAATTGTTCGAGCTTTTTCTTTTACGTTGAATTATAATCCTGCCTTTATTTTATCAATAGCATCCGGATCATTATATTTTATTGGGATTTTGGAGTGCACGGACTCTAAATCGCATTTGCTCGTTTCTCGCTTACAAAAGATGATGGAAGTTTTTATGGAACTATGGCTGACATTGGCCAAGTTTATGTGAAAATATATAAAGTCGATGAAATTGACCTTCGACGAGCTAAACTTGGGCAATTAAATCTATACCAAAATGCCAAGATAAGAGGCTTAAGCTTACCTGTCGATTATCCGATTCCTAAAGAATTTCTGAATAAGTGATTATTATTCTTCAAGATAAAATGAACAAGGCACAGATTATGGCATTTCTTGAAAAATAAATAAAAACAAAATGGGTTTTTAATTTGTTGAATTGGGCAATTTGAAGTTAAATACAATAAAAAATTAAATTTATTAAAAAATGAAAAAGCAAGTTTGCAGTTTGTCTGCAACCAAACAAAGTATGTTTTATGTATTTATGCTTATAAATATATGTGCATGTTTTTGTCAAGAAAATAAAACGGCGATTACAAAAATTACGTCTAGCAAAAGGCAAGTAAACGAATGTTTTGGTTGGGCTTGTGGCATTTATAATAATTACTGCGTGGTTGGCACTCCGGGAACTATGGGTTATTCAAACAATTCAAGAACTAAGGGCGCGCTTGCCCAAGAAGTCGGTTCTATTTCTATTTTTAAAAACACGGGGGAAAATAATTGGCAGTTTAAACAAAAAATAGTGTCAGACAATTCAAAAGCTTGCGATTTTTTTGGTGACGCTGTTGGAATCAACGAAAAATTCATTGTCGTTGGTTCAAAGGGAGAAGATAGCAGCATTGAACCTGATCATTTAATTAGAAACGGCGCGGTGTATATTTATACTTTAGATAAAGATGGCATTTGGATCAAACATCAAAAATTAGTTTTGGCCCAAAGCAACCCCAATGATAATTTTGGTTTCAAGGTATCTATTAATAATTCAAACCTAGTGTCATGTCAAGCTAAAATTGTCGGATAAAGTTTTTTAAGTTTTATTCTTGCCTTGTCATTAGTAAACTGCCAATTAATAGTAGCTTCTTTATTGTTACGGTCTTTTTGCCAAGCTTCTACTTCTTGTTTCATTATT
>JBKDJY010000153.1:0-3994 GCA_046345275.1 Bacteroidota bacterium | reverse complement strand
TTTACGATCGGCGCAAGAGGCGGAAAACTTCGTCAGCTGAACGGGTAAAGCGCATAAATCCATGATGGTGACAACCAAGGTTTGGTCGCAGCTATTGCTGCTTGATACCACATAGGTATGGCTCCCTACCGACACGCCAGTGATTGTATAAGATGATGCAGCACCTGTAGCGACTGTTGATACACCTTCAGTAATGGTATAATTGGGTGCGCCACCTGTAATCCCAACAATAACAGTACCTGTTCCACAAGTGGCATTGGTAATAGTTGGGTTAAGGGTTAAACTATTCGTTGTCCCCGAAACAGTAATGACTGTTGTTGCCAGAGGGCAACCATTGGTATTTACAACCTGCAAGGTATAATTACCAGGGGCATTTACCAATAGGGTATTGGTTGTTAAACCAGATGGATACCAAGTATAAAAGTTAGTCCCAACCGTGGTAGAAGTACCTGTTAATAGGGCTGTTGGGTTAACACAACTTAATGAATTGCTGATTGTAGCACTAACATTAGTGACACTATTTGATAAAACTGTAAAAACTGAAAAAGTGCTACATCCAGTTTGGGCATTAGTAATAGTAGCTGTATAATTATCAGCTACAGTAATTGTAGAAGTTATAGGTGCATTCACTAAGCCACCTCCTGTCCAAAGTGAAGTACCACCTTCGGAATCAAAAAACGATTGCCATATTGGAAAAGAACCTCTTAAACAAGTTAATATTATTTCGCTTGCTAAAGAAACTACTCGAGGCTGGGTAATATTTTGTATAATGCTAACCAAAACACTAGCTTGGCAGGTACCACCACTGGAAGCTGTTGCAATATATGTGCCTGGCGCATTAACTATGGCTGGGTTAGCAGCATTCACTAATGCCCCTCCATTCCAAACAATAGGCGTGCCTGCACTTACTGCTGTTAAGGTGGCTGAATTATCGATGCAGGTTAGTGTTCTGTTTACACTGGCTGTAATGGTAGGCACTGTGACACTTCTTAAGACAGTAACCACAGTAGTACTTTTACAACCATTAATAGGGTTTGTAACTGTTAAGGTATGATTTCCTGCTATGCTTGTTATGACAGTTGCGGTTGTTAAACCTAAAGGAGTCCAAGAAAAAGTAGCGCCTGGAGTGCTCGATATGCCTGTTAAAGTGGCTGTTGGGTTGGCACAAGTGATGGAATTACTTCTGGTAGCCCCCCTATTTGGAACAACTGTATTTTGGCTCACTGTAATAACAGTAGTGGTGCTGCAACCATTAAATGGATTACTAGCCGTTGCTGTATAATTGCCTGGTGAGGAAATAGTTAGATTACCTGATAAACCGCTATGTCTCCATACAGGATCTCCACTTGTACTGGAAGCGAATATTAAAAAGCTTGAGTTTATACAATTTAAAGTGTAAGTTTTCCCTGGAGATAAACTAAAAGTGAATATGGGGATTGTCGTATTTTGGCTAACACTCACAATATTTTTACTTGAGCAACCTGTTACGGTATTGGTAGCCGTAACTGTATAACTACCAATAGTATTTACGGTGGCTGGATTAGTTGCATTTAATAATGAGCCACCATTCCACACAATCACATTTCCAGGACTCACTGCGGTGAGTGTAGAGTTTAGAGTTATACAATTGAGAGAATTACTGCTGACGCTAATAGGTACAGTGGTATTTTGGGTAACCGTTACCACAGAAACTGTTATGCAAGCACCATAGGTAACTCCCACAGTGTAGATCCCTGCTTGATTTACAACAGGCGTATTTGAATTCATGCCGCTGACAATACCAGGACCTGACCAGGTATAAGTAGCCAAGGCATTGCTGCTGTTAGCACTAAGGGTGGCAGTGTTTGGAGGATTGCAAGATAAATTTGTGGTAGGTGTTACAGTTACTGTTTCAGTCCAAACACTGGCACTAAAACTGGTCGTACAACCACTTGAACTTTTTATTTGATACACATGGTTACCAACACTAACTCCTGTTATGGTATACGGAACATTGACATTATTAGCAATGATTACTGCGCCTTCGGTAATGGTATAATTAGCAGGAGCACTTACGGTATTAATGGTTACTGAACCTGTTGCAGAAGAACAATTAGCTGGTGTGACACTTGAAGTAACTGTGATGGTATTGGTTGGACCGCCAATAGAGAAGTTACCAGAGACGACATCACAACTGGTCGTAACCGTATAACCATAAACACCAGCACATAAACCTGTGAGGCTATTGCTTAGAGCTGCGGTATTGAGTGTTTGAGCACCATTGCTATAATAATAGTTAAAAGGTGGTAGTTTACAGTTTGCGGTTAAACTTAAAGTAACAGCGCCATCGCAATTGCAGCCCGTTAAGGCGATGGTATTGCTCATAATAGAAGGCGTAAGAGGCATGCCACAAGAGTTAATATCAAATTGGGCAATTGTGATATCGTCATTACCTCCACAAACTGTTTGATAAGCTCCTGTAGTAACAGGTAAATTGCAATTAGAGCAACCAGCTATATAACTCTGGCAACCAAATATAGAAACTGATCCACCAGCATATTCGCCAGTTTCATTATGAGTACCTATTCCATTCCTCAAATAACTCAAACAAATAATACTTCCTGTTGGAGAAAAAGTGCTTACCCAATTACTTTCTATTCCAGCAAAGGATGTTTGAAAAGCGCAGGATGTACCTGATAAAAAATTACTGCTATAAGTATCTCCTAAAGCTACAATATTATTATTGACGTCACAAGCTAAACCAGTGCAATAATCTCCGCCACTTCCTCCCATATAAGTTCCCCATTGGCGAGTGCCTACTGAATTAAATTTTGCGATAAAAGCATCCCCAACTCCACCAGCAAAACTACTTCCATTTGTTCTAATAACTGCCGAGGTTGGGGTATTTGTTCGGCCACCTATAATCACATTGCCCAGAAAATCTGTGCAAACAGCGTAGCCTCTATCTTCTTCTGCTCCTCCATAATAAGTTGACCAAAGTAATGATCCAGTTGGGGATAGTTTTGTTAAATAAGAATCATTATTCAAACCACCTCCAAAAGTCGGTTGATGAGACCCTACAGTAACAGTATAATCCGTTGAAGTGGTTCCTCCTGTAAAATAAATGTCATTGGTGTTTCTATCCACACATATACCACTAGAATTTTCATTTTTAGATCCCCCAAAATAAGTTCCCCATAAACGCAAGCCGTTGTTTTGAAATTTTACAACAAAAGCATCTCCCCCTACTGGTGTTATTTTAAAAGCGCCAACAGTAGCAATATTTATTGCATTTGAAGTACTACCATAAGCGATGATGTTATCGAGGGCATCTGTGCAAACATCTGTCATCTGCCCATTATAATAAGTTGCAAATTGGCTTACACCTGTTTGATCTAATTTTACTAAAAAACCATTATTACCTGCAACGACAGTATTTTGAAACACCACATTAGAAACCGTGGACCCACATGGAAAATCAATAGATTTTGTCTCCCCGCAAAAAACAACATTGTAACTGGCATCCGAACAAATACCATATCCTTTATCACCATGTGTCCCACCATAATAAGTTGCAAAATTTCGGGTAATCCCATTTGAAGTCAAACTTAATACAAAAGTATCAGAATTTCCTCCAGCATAACCAATTTGAAAAGCACCTACTGATGTTGGAAATATTATTGATCGCGTTTCCCCTGTAACCAATACATTCCCTAAATTATCATTGGCAACAGAAGGGAAAAAGTCAAGTCCATTCCCTCCGTAATAAGTAATCCAAGGGTCGATGATGAGTGGGTAGTTGGGGTTGTATGTTCCAACATTGAAGGAGAGGAGCCCCTCCCCATCCCTCCCCATTGGGGAGGAGGTAGAACCGTTTGCCGTGGAGGAAGGTTTTGTTAAAACATATTCTGCTTTCACTTTTACTTCTTTGCCATTAATATTTTGATAAACCTTCGGCATCCATTCTTGGATGTTGCCTAATACTGTTTTTACTTGTATTTTACCATTTTGCAAG
>JBKDJY010000152.1:0-3405 GCA_046345275.1 Bacteroidota bacterium | reverse complement strand
TCATATTTAAGCTCAAATAAATACGCCAAACATTGCTCATCTGTATTAAAAGAGTTTTCAAATTCCATCTGATTTTTAGGATATAACATCCCTTAAATATAAGGATTTTTTAATGTGTTATAATCGGATAGCCATATTAATGAATTCGAAATTTTTGAATCTCTTTATAATTTTTTGTTTTTTAATAATTAAAATCTTGCTTTTAATGATGCAATTAGGTTTCTGCCTGGAGCACTGATGCCTGAGCTATAAGGTCGGTAAAGCCTGTCGGTTATATTTTCTATTCCTGCCATCACAACAACATACTGATTTAAAAAGAATGCGGCTTTAAAATGGAGTGTGTACCAACTGTCAGAATACGCTTGGCCTTTTGGATCCTTTGAATAATCCCTCGCATAGGAAGGATTTACTCGTTCGGTTAACGCCAACTCTTCATAGTCCATTCTAGCATTATATACCGTATAGAAATCGAACTTCACTTTTTTGTGCTGATAAGTAAAGTGAATGCTTCCAAAGGCTGGAGCCGCATGACGTAAAGGATAATAAATCAAACTATCTGGGCTTTGCTCTTTGCCTTGCTGCCAAGAATAAGCACCGCGTATTCCAATACCATTCCAGTTGAATTCAATTCCAGCCTGAACACCATATACGTAAGCTTGTGCGATGTTTTGTACGGCCTCTATATTGCTCTTGTTTCCCTGATACCTGATAGTACTTTGACCATTGAAGGTAAAATCTTTACGTTCCATTGCGTCTTTAAGTAAAGTATAATATCCTGCAATATCTGCTTTTAGAAAACTGCCGAATGTTTTAACTGTACCTAATTCTGCATTGTAAGCGTGTTCAGGTTTAAGGTTGGGATTTGGAACAACCAGATAACCAGGAGTAGATTCAAATACTTTTCCCATATCATCAATATTTGGGGCTCTGAATCCAGTGGCTCCATTGAGATAAATCTGCCATGAACTAATAGGTGTGTAAACAAAACCTAAGCTGCCATTAACTGTATTGTTGCGCATTGTGGTAGATGTAAAAGGAAAAGGGAAAATGATAGTATCAAACTCTGCTTTGATTTTATAAGCACTAAAACGTACGCCTACATTCAGAATTAATTTTTTACGTAGTTTATATTTCAAACTGGCGTAAGCACCATAGGATTGCCAAATTGAACCATCAGGGTAACGCGTAACAGTAGAATCTACCTGCTTGGTTATTACATGCGTTAAAGATGCCGTTGAACCAATTTTATTTTGAACCAACTCTGCACCGTAACAAACAGTTACTTTTTCTCCTATTTGTTTATCAAAATCAAGGTTGAGTGAAAGGGCTTTTACGGTTTCTTTTTGCATACGCAACTCTCTCACCATAAATTCGCGATCATATCTGCTCTCTTCAAAATTCTGCATTGCCATAATCACCCGCAAATGATCGTAAACAAGGTTCTTTTTTGAATGTGTTATTCCTAAACGATGCATTTTCCAAATTTGCGGACCATAATACCACTCCGCCCAACGCAACTTGTTTTTGTAAGGCCCTTGAGTTTGCATTACATACAATCTATCATAGCGATTATATTGTGAGGTTTCCGAAAAATGGAAACCATAGTCCATGTCCCAATTTTTATTTGGTTTAAAGCGAACCTTCTGCATAAAATTGTTCTGGCTGTATTTTGAACCTACCTGCAATGTGGAATCATTGTTTGGCACCATATAATCCTTATTGGCAATGGTTTGCACGTAATTAGAACGATAGAAATGATTATCCCCTCCAACAGAACCTGTTCGCAAATCACCATATTCTCCCTTCGTGTAGCTGGTTACAAAAGCCCATTTTTTTAGTCCTACATTAAAATTGAGATGGCGAGTGTTTTCCGAATTGGCGGTAGAAGTACGCATGAGCGCATTGCCTTGAACAAATAATTTATTGATGGTGTCAGAAAATTTTGGCTCCAGTGTATTAAAACTCATTACCCCCCCAATGGCATCGCTGCCGTACATAACTGATCCAGGGCCAAATAAGATTTCGGCACTCTCTAGTGCATTTGCATCAAGCGATATTACCGTTTGTAAGTTGCCTGCTCGAAAAATGGCATTGTTCATACGAACACCATCCACAACAAGCAACACACGATTGGTAGCCATGCCACGTAGCATAGGTGAACCCCCGCCTAATTGACTTTTTTGAATGAAAGCATAGCCTCCTGTTCCCAAAAGATCTGCTGTTGTTTGCGGATTTTGAAACGCCACCTCTTTCATGTTTATCTTCTGAATACGATTAGGTGTCTCTATTTTGTCTTCTGTTATCCGACTGGCTGAAACAACGATTTCTGAAAGTGAAATATTCAACTCTGTCAATTCAACTACAAACTTCAGGTTTTGTAATTGTGAATATGACACAATCCGTGTTTTGTAATTGGAGAAACTGATGCGGATAGTGTCATCGTCGTTTAGACCACTAATGTCTGCTCTGCCTTTGCCGTTGGCAAAAAGAGGAGCTTTGTTATTAGATACAATAATAGCACCAGCCAGAGGCTCGCGTGTTGTTTTATCAACTACGGTTACCGTCTGAGATTTTATATAGGGGCAATACAACGCCAGAAGCATTACTAAAAGCTTTTTCATTTCAATGGATAAGTTTAACGAATAATTAACTCTATTGCTTTAAGACAAAGAGCTTTCTTGATATGAAATTTTAACGCGTGGCGGTTTTTCGGTACGATTAGAAAGCTCGATACCGCTTTTTAAAGTGAAGGGAGTTTGGTGGTTAGCTAAACCAGCCTGAGTATTTTTGAATTTGATAGCTTCAGAAGTAATAAAATTCATGCCTAACACAAGCGTGAGATAATCGGTCAATTCGCCTTTCCGTTCTGTATTCTTAAAAAAAAATTCGAATAGTTCATTTTCTTTGGTGTCTTCAATAATATTTACCACATAAATACCAACTTTTTTCTCTATTGATACAACTTCATAATATTTACCGTTTAGAACTATCTCTTTATTATTTTCTTTCCACTCAACGCCTTTAACATCATTATAAAGTTCATTGTCTCGAAACGCGATTTGTTTTAATTCAGTTTTTTGTTGCAATAACGTGGTTTGTCTGAATTGTTTTTTTTGAGCATTAACAACAGAACAAAAAACCATAAAGCGGGATGCTACAAGTAACATAACGCATAACATTAAAAAAGAGATTATTTGAATTATTATTCTCAAGTAAACAAATTTAGCAATTTTATGGAAATCTACAAAAAAGGGAACGGTATGATCAGGGCAACCGCATCAGAAAGTTAATAAATCGGCCAAGTAATTCGTTGACCTTGCCGCTTCTTTTCTTCGTCTTCTTAAGCTTTTTTTGTCATTTTTTTGTCGAATAATATTAAGTGCCATTTTACGAATGAAGTTAAAA
>JBKDJY010000151.1:0-13961 GCA_046345275.1 Bacteroidota bacterium | reverse complement strand
ATAGATAGATAGATAGAAAAATCATGTTGAATTAAGAAAAAAATAGCGTATTTTTGAAATACAGATTACAAAAAATCGTTTAATGGGTTCTGCGATTTTTATTCAAATCTCTAAAAATGAATTTTTAGAACCCACCTTAAGAAAAAAACAACAATGATTATCCCCAAAAAGGGTTAAAATATTTTCTTAGATTAAATTTTAGAGTAGTTATTCCACCCTCGATTTGCTTGATAAATATTACACGCAAATGCAATAAACAATCACATAGAATGAATAATTTCTTCATGCAAAAAGCGAATGTTAAATTTTTAAAATGATAATGGTTAAACTAATTTTACATTTTTATTTTACAGCCCTAGATTTTACAAAATAAGAAAAGTAAAGAAAATTATATAATACCTGTTGAGAAATAAATGACACTTTTGGATCCGACGACTATAGAGTATAAGAAAAGATTTAAAGACACAATTTATTTAATCAACTAAAAATTACAATCATTTTTTTATTTAACCCGACCAGCACAACAAAAATATTTTTTGAAATATGGTTCATTTAAATCGCTAATCATAACACCTTTTTTTGTACTGGCGTGAACAAATTTATGATTTTGAAGATAAACGCCAACATGCGTTGGTTTTGACGATTCGATATAAAAGAACACCAAATCGCCCTCTCTTAAATCAGATTCTTTTATTTTTTTTACCTCATCAATTAAAACTTTAGTGGAGGATGAAATTTTTTTATTAAACACGGTATAATAAAGCTTAGATGCCAATCCAGAACAATCAATGCCAGTTTTGTCTTTGCCAGCATATTTATATGGTACGCCATGCCATTCATTAATAAATTGATATAAACTGTTGTCAGTAATTTTAGATTCGGAAACGCCCAATATTTCAGAATATTTTTTATTTAAAGAAATATTTTTTGTTGGCGTATTTTTATTATTTCCCTCACTCTTTGCTGAAGTTTCAATCTTTTTAGAAGTTGTACAATCTACTAAACAAATGAAAGTAAAAACAATAAGTATTTTTTTTATATAAATCTTCACCCTATAAAATTACTTTAGAAAGAAAAGCGAAAATTGATTTTATATAATCTTATTTACATCACAATGTTTAAACAAGTCTGTTTTCATTTGGTTCAATTTGTATTTACTTTGTATATTTAAAGACTTATTACAAAATTGTTTCACATGAAATTACTTCAAAACAAAGTGGCCATTATTACTGGCGCATCCAGAGGAATAGGTAAAGGAATAGCGCTTAAATTTGCCGAACAAGGTTGTAACATTGCTTTTACCTATTTAAGTTCTGTAGAAAAAGCCAAAGTTTTTGAAAGTGAATTGGCTGCTTATGGTATTAAAGCAAAAGGATATCAAAGTAATGCGGCCGATTTTAAAGCTGCTGAACAATTGGTAATAGATGTAGTGGCAGAATTCGGCACAGTAGATATTTTGGTTAATAATGCTGGCATTACACGAGATACATTATTAATGCGAATGAGTGAACTACAGTGGGATGAAGTAATCAACGCCAACTTAAAATCAGTATTTAATTTAACTAAAGCCGTTCAAAAGCCAATGCTTAAAGCGCGTTATGGGTCAATTATAAATATGAGTTCGGTTGTTGGCGTTAAAGGCAATGCTGGTCAGGCAAATTATTCAGCTTCAAAAGCGGGCATCATCGGATTTACAAAATCGGTTGCATTAGAGTTAGGCTCTCGAAACATAAGAAGCAACGCCATTGCCCCTGGATTTATTGAAACTGAAATGACAGGCGCTTTGGATGAAAAAGTCGTACAACAATGGAGAGACTCAATTCCCCTAAAAAGAGGAGGAAGTGCCGAAGATGTTGCTAATTTAACTTTGTTTTTAGCAAGTGATTTGAGTTCTTATATCACAGGCCAATGCATTAATGTTTGTGGCGGTATGCTCACATAATGATTTTGTATTAGAAATAATAAAGTGATATCAACTAATTTATATCCTTAACACATGCAAGTTATTTCTAATTATCCTTGGTATTATTTTTTAATTTGTTTGCCTGTCGGATTAATTTTTTCAGGCATTCTATATTATAAAAATAAAAAGAATGTTGAAAAAAATTCAGCGTTATTAATCTCACTCTCGTTATTACGGTTTCTGTCAGTTAGTTTAATCGTCTTTTTACTATTGGAAGTGTTTATTAAATACCTCATCAATGAAACAGAAAAACCAACCATCATCATTGCGCAAGACAATTCGAATTCTGTTATTGCGGGAAAAGATTCATTAGACATTAAATCAAATTATGTAAAAGCATTAAATGATTTAGTTGCCAAAGTAAAAGAAAAATATGATGTAAAAATTTACCAATTTGACTCTGAATCTAAACCAACAGAAACTTTTGATTTTAAAGGAAAAGAAACTGATATTTCAAAAGTAATAAGTGATATTGAAAAGAATTATTCAAATAGAAATCTTGGCGCTATCATTCTTGCTACTGATGGAATTTATAATAAAGGCACAAATCCGTTATATAATATTACAAAAATTAATGCGCCATTTTACACCATTGCTTTAGGAGATACTACGCCCATTAGAGATGTTTGGATTCAATCTATTAACCATAATGATGTTGTTTATTTAGGAAATACCTTGCCCATAGAGGTTGTTGTAAATGCAACAGATTTAAAAAACAAAACAATTAATATTTCTATCAGTAATAATGGTAAGATTATCAAGACGGAATCTATTAATATTAACAACGAAAATTATACTAAAATATTTAATTACAATATTGAAGCAACCCAAGCTGGTATGCAAAAATATACAGTATCCCTCACAACTATTGCAGAAGATCAAAACATCGATAATAACGCAAAGTCCTTTATCATTGACGTGATTGACAATCGTCAAAAAATTTTGTTTTTAGCTAATGCTCCTCATCCTGATATTGCAGCCATTCAAGAAAGTATTAATTCTTTTCAAACCTATGAAATCGACGTATTTTTAATGTCGGAATTTACCAAGTCCCTAAAACCATATTCACTTATCATCCTTCATCAAACTAATAATATTCCTCAAAGAATATTAGATGAAATTAAAATAAATAGCCAATCGGCTTTATTTATTGGTTTAAATCTTCCGCTTAATCTTTTTAATTTTTCTGTTACCAATTCAGTTGCAAAATTAAATGATGCTGAGCCATCTTTTAATAAAGCCTTTACGCTATTTAACTTAAGCAATGAATTAAAAACCGATTTAAAAGAATGGCCAGCCGTTAAAGCAAACTATACACCCATCAATATTTCAAATAATTCTAATGTGTTGTTAAACCAAAAAATAGGCGTTATCGATACAGAGAATCCTTTATTTGTTTTTACAGAAAATAATGGCGTAAAAGTAGCTGGTTTTTTTGGAGACGGAATATGGCGTTGGAAAATCAGCGATTATTATAATCACGAAAACCATGAATTATTTAATGAATTAATCAATAAAGTAGTACAATACTTATCTGTTAAAGCAGACAAAAGTTTTTTTAGAATTTTTACCAAGAAAGTAATGAATGAAAATGAAAGTCTTGATTTTACAGCAGAGGTTTACAATCAAAGTTATGAATTAACAACCGATCAAGATGTTACCATCACTTTAAAAGATGAAAATAATAAATCATATAATTACACATTTTCTAAAAAGCAAGCGATGTATAGTCTTTCAGCAGGCCAATTTCCTGCTGGCGAATACAAATATGAAGCGAAGACAAAACTGGGAGATAAAGTTTATTCCAAATCAGGTGTTGTCATTATCAAAGAAATGGTTGCCGAAAAAATGAATACGTTAGCAAATCATCGCATTCTTTATCAAATAGCAAATGAGAGCGGCGGAAAGATGTTTTATAAAAATGAATTACAACAATTGCAAAAGGAAATATTACAAAGCGAAAATATCAAATCAATTACCTATACGCATAAAGAATTAATTGACTTAATAAATTTAAAATGGATTTTCTTTTTGATTTTAATTTTGTTTTCTTCTGAATGGTTTTTAAGAAAACGCAATGGAAGCGTTTAACTTTTAAAAAATCAATATGTCAGTTCAAACTTTTCAATTATTAATACTTGGCAGTAGTGCCGCTACACCAACTTCGGAACGAAACCCTTCGGCTCAACTACTGAATATAGCCGAACGATATTTTTTAATTGATTGTGGTGAATCTACTCAAATCCAATTGCGTAAATATAAAGTAAGGATGCAAAGTATCCATCATATTTTTATTAGTCATTTGCACGGCGATCATTTTTTTGGCTTGCCAGGTTTTTTGGCCAGCTTACATTTATTGGGTAGAACAAAAGAACTAACAATTTTTGCACCAGCTCAATTAAAAAAAATTATTCAATTGATTCATAAAAGCTCTGAAACTCATTTATCTTTTCCTATTAAATTTATTGATACGCAACATCAAACAAAAGAATTAATATTTGAAGATGATAAACTTGAAGTATATAGTTTGCCTTTGGAACATCGCATCAGCACATCAGGTTTTTTGTTTAAAGAAAAGCCACTTCCTCGCAGAATAAATAAATTTAAAATAGAAAAATTAAAAGTTTCATTGTCAGAAATGAATAATTTAAAATTAGGTTTTGACGTTTACAGCACAGATGGCGAATTGATAAAAAATAAGGACTTAACTTTTGATCCGCCCTCTCCAAGGAGCTATGCTTATTGCAGTGACACAAGGTTTTTTGAAAGCTTTTCAGAAAACATAAAGGATGTAGATTTGCTATATCACGAATCTACTTTTTTGGAAGAGCATGCAGAAAGAGCATCTCAAACATTTCATAGCACCGCCAAGCAAGCAGCAAAAATGGCCGTTTTAAGTAATTCGAAAAAGTTAATTTTAGGCCATTTTTCGGCGAGATATTCTGATCTTTCAGATTTTTTGGCAGAATCAAAAACGATATTTGAAAATGTAGAATTGGCAATTGAAGGAAAGTTTTTTGACATTTAGTAATTTTCTTTTTTCACTTTTTTAAGGTTTAGCAAATTCATAGGATTAGAAGTTAAACCCGTTACATTTTTATTTATCAAACGAATGACCTGATCGTAATACAAAGGAACGATGGGAGAGTCATCAATAATCATTTGATCCATTTTTTGATACAAATCATTTTTCATTTCACGATCTTGAGTTTTAATCGCTTTTTCAAATAGATTATCAAACTCCAGATTTTTGTAATGTGTAAAATTAAATCCAACAGGCGAAAAGTTTTTACTGTAAAACAAACTCATGAAATTTTCTTCATCAGCATAATCACCAACCCAAGATTTTTTAAAAAAATTATATTCACAGTTTGAAACGGCTTGCTTTAAAACAGAAGCTTTTTCAACACTAATATTGATTTTAATATTATTTTCAGCTAACTGCGATTGTATAAATTCAATTTGTTCTAAGTAATTTTCTGTCGTATACAGTGTTATTTCTGGTAATCCCTTTCCCTCAGGAAATTCTGCTTCTATTAACAATTGTTTTACTTTTTCAGGATCATATGTAAATCCTTTCACGATTTTATCATTGTAGGAAGGTAAGCCATTTGGAATAAAGCCTGCTATGGCAGGAAAACCAATATTGTTTCTGAAATATTTTACCATTTTAATTCTATCAAAGCCGTAGTTAATTGCTTGACGAATGGCTTTGTAGCGTAAAGGAGACTTTTTTACAATTTCAATATGCTCATCGATTAATATTCCTAAATAATCTGTTTTTAAAAAAGGCTGTTTTTGCAAAATAAATTTAGAAGAGTAAGTGCTTTTCAATAAGCCATTTTTATCTAATACTTCATTGATATTAAATGCGTCTGTTCCGCTTAACATATCATATTTTCCACTTAATAATTCCATAAAAGCAGTTTCTCTATCTTTTACAAAAGAGATAGATACGGCATCTAAATAAGGTAATCTATTGTTACCATCAAATTCAAAATATTTTTCATTTTTTGATAAAACGAGTTTAGTACCTTCTTCCCATATTTTAAATTTGAAAGGTCCTGTGCCCACAGGATTTTTTCTGAAATCAACGCCATATAATTCAATCGCTTCATAAGGAATTACCGAAAAATATTTCATGGTTAACACACTTAAAAACGCGCTAAAAGGTTCTTTGAGATTAATAATAAACGTACTATCATTTGGTGCTAAAAAACCTTTGTAGTTTGTTTTCTCAGATCTGTCAATGTTTGTAAGAAGAGACAAAGCACTACTAACCCTAGGATCGTAAAGTCTATTAAACGAAAACACAAAATCTTTCGCAATCACTTTTCTTCCTATTTCTTTTTCAAAGCAAGCATTGTTATGAAAAAAAACATCATTTCGTAAAATAAATGTATACACCAGCCCGTCTTCGCTAATCTGCCATTTTTTTGCAATGCTCGGTACAACGGTCAGCGAATCGTTCATTTGTACTAACCCATTAAACAGTTGATTGATTGGCCAAATAGCTTCCAAATTGCTAGCCGCTGAAGGGTCAAGGCTTGAAATACCCGCCATTTCATTATAATTAAAAACAGTACGCTTATCTTCCTTTTTATTTGATTTATTGCAAGAGGTTTGAAGCAGAATCAGTAGGCCGCTAACAATTATGAATAAAAAGTTTGTGAAATAGTTTTTCATGATAAATATATAATCAGTTTTATCAATATTATATAAATTACTTTAATCACCAATTACAGTAAGATATCACTTTTGCACAATTTAATGTCAATTCTAAATTTTTTTTATACATTAGTCATGCGTTTAAAAAATTTTAAAATATGAAAAAAATATTTTTTGTCTCATGTTTATATGCAAACATGATATTTTCTCAGGATAAAAGCTTGTCAAAGTTAACACCTGAAATTGCATCAGCTAAAATTAAATCAGGAAACTATGAAGCAGCGTTATCAGACTATTTGAAGTTATTGAGTACCGATATCAAGAATGTTTCCTACAATTATAATGTTGGTGTTTGTTATTTAAACACTAATTTTAATAAAGCTAAAGCGATACCTTATCTTGAAATTGCCGCTCGTAGCCAAGCAATTGACAAAAACGTCAAATACTTATTAGGAAGAGCTTATCAATTTGCCAATCGTTTTGATGACGCCATTAATGTTTTTGTTAAATTTAAAGAAGAAGGAAAAGGGTCTATTTCAAATCTAACAGATGCGGATCTTCAAGTTCAACATTGTTTAAACGCGAAGGAATTATTGAAATATCCTGTTGATGTAGATTTTCAAAATATAGGAGATAATATTAATTCGGATTTTGATGATTATAATCCAAGCATTGACGCTGAAGAAAATTTCATAATTTACAATTCAAAAAGATTTGAGAATGGTGGAGATAATTTTGAAAATAAAAAATTTAGAAACATTATTTATAAATCTAAAGCTATTGATGGAAATTTTTTAAAAGCTACCATTGTAGATTTTCCTGGGGTAATAGATACGATTGATTTTGAAGCTATTGGTTTAAGTGCAACAGGGGAGAAATTAGTATTGCGTAAATCTGGCGTAAATGGAGGAGGAATTTATATCAGTAATGTTGAAAAAGGAAATGTTTTTTCAAAACCTGAAAAATTAGATTTTAGGGTAAATTCTCAGGGAGATGAAATTGCAGCTTCAATATCTTCTGATGGCAACACCTTGTTTTTTTCTAGTAATAGAAAAGGAGGGTTTGGAGGCAAAGACATTTACTATACCAAGAAAACCATTGATGGTAAATGGTCAGTTCCAGTAAACGCTGGTTCATCTATTAATACGATTTATGATGAAGATTATCCAAATTTGTCGCCAGATAATGGGACATTATATTTTTCATCGAAAGGTCATTCAAGTATAGGCGGATATGACATTTTTAAATCTTCCATTTCGGATGCTGAAAAAAAGTTTTCTACTCCTAAAAATATTGGCTTTCCAATAAATACAACGGACGATGATATTAATTTTAAAATTTCTAAAAATGGAAAATCAGGATACGTTGCTTCTTCAAGAAATACGAGTAGGCCTAATTTAGATATATTTAAAATCATTTTTAATGAAGTTGAAAGTGATTATTCTGTTGTGATTGGAGAATTATATACAAAAGAAAACATACCAGTTAATTATAGCGAGTCTTTTATTTCAATTAGAGATAATGTAACGAATGAGTTAATAAACAATTATGTTCCAAATCCATCAAGTGGGAGGTTTGTTATTATTTTGCCTCCTGGGAAATATCAATTGAATATTGAAACTAAAGGTTTTCAGAATATTACAAAAGTCATTGAAGTTTTTGATAAGTCTTCATACCAGTCAGAAATTACCTTGGCATTGAAACTTGTTAAAGAATAACTTTTTTACAATGGTGTTTTCTTCGAAATTAATTGAACAAGCAGTTGGCCATTTCTCAAATTTGCCTGGAGTAGGAAAAAAATCAGCGTTACGTTACGTTCTTCATTTGATCAAACAAGATGCAAAAGAGGTTACTAGTTTTTCGGACATTTTAAAATCATTAAAGACTGATTTGAAATTTTGTGTAAAATGTCATACCATTTCTGATCACCATGTTTGCAATGTTTGTTCTAATCAAGCTCGACATCATTCCATAATTTGTGTGGTGCAAGATTATAGAGATGTGATGGCTATTGAAAATACCGGATTATACAAAGGTGTTTATCATGTTTTAGGCGGTTTAATTTCTCCAATGGAAGGCGTTGGCCCAAGTAACTTACAGATTGACTCCCTAATAAAAAAAGTTTCAGATCATGAAGTGAAAGAAATTATTTTAGCTTTAAATGCAACCATGGAAGGAGAAACAACAAGTTTTTTTCTTTTTAAAAAATTAGCGCCATATGCTGTTACACTATCTGCCATTGCGCGAGGAATAGCTGTGGGAGATGAGTTGGAATACACCGATGAAGTAACACTTGGGCGTTCAATTATTAATAGAATTCCGTATAACAACAGTTTAGTAAAATAAATGTTGTATGTCAATCAGTTTTCAAAGTAAAAATATCGCTCCTTCCAACAACTGTTAAAGTTAACTGACATTGGAGTCCGCCACTTGCAAAGTGTTTATTTATTCAAAAAGTCTGCTGATCGGATTAAATTTTATTTTTTCAAAATGATTCTAAAGGTTGTTCCTCTATTTTCTTCACTTTGAAGTACAAATATTTTACCATGATGGTAATTTTCAATAATGCGTTTACACAATGATAATCCTAAGCCCCAGCCGCGTTTTTTTGTTGTATATCCAGGCTCGAAAACAGATTTGAGTTTTGATTTTGAAATTCCTTTTCCTGTGTCAGTAATATCAATATAAATATCCTCTAAATTTTCAATTAAAATAATTTTTAAAATTCCTTTTCCGTCCATTGCATCAACGGCATTTTTGCAAAGGTTTTCTATCACCCATTCAAAAAGTGCTGAGGAAAGTTGTATTTGAATAATGGTCGGCGAAATTTGAATTTGAAATAAAATATTTTTAGAAGTTCGTTCCTTTAAATAATCAATGGCGTTTTTTAAAACTTTGGTAATGTCTTCGCTCACTAAAGTAGGTTGTGATCCTATTTTGGAAAATCTTTCTGTAATCATTTGCAAGCGCAGCACATCTCTGTTCATTTCATTAACAATATTTTCAGGCGTATTATTTTCTTTTAAATAATCTACCCAAGCCATTAATGAAGATAATGGAGTACCTAGCTGATGAGCGGTTTCTTTACTCATTCCCACCCAAACTTGATCTTGTTCAGCTTTTCTGGCGGTGCTAAACAAAACATAAGCAATTAATAAAAATACACCGATGACGCCAAATTGTATAAAGGGATAATATTTTAATTGTTTGAGTAATTGTGATTGCTCATAAAAAATATAATTTTTTGCACCTTCACCTAAATCAACGAGTAAGGGTGTATTTTGGCTTTCCATAAATTGAATGGTTGATTTAATATTTGCATCATTACTGATTTTATTAGCATCTATATTTCCTGAAGCAATAATGTTTTGTTTTGTGGAATCGGTATAAATCACTGGAACTGCAGCACTGTTAACAGCAACTTCAGAAATAAAAGATTTAATTAAACTATCAAAAACAACCTTAATGTCATTAAATAAACGACTATCTTTATAATATAAATAGTTTTTTTTTCCTTTATATATATCTATGATAACAGGCTCATAATTTTTTTTAACGGCCTGTAATTCATTTTGAAGATTTTCTTTGTTATTGGATATAATGGAGTCAAAATTTCTAGATGCAATAATCTGATCTTTATCGTCTGTTAAAATAACAGGCACCGTTGTATTATCCTGTAACACCTTTAAAACAAATGAAATGTCAGATAAATCATTATTTAGTTCTTTTGTGGCTAAAGCATATAATTCTGCTTTTTTTCGCTCTTCTAGTTGAAGTTTTTGGAAAAGAACATTGGTAAACTTCACGAGCTTTGCTTTTTTTTGAATCGCTTCAGCCCATAATTTTATTTTATTTTTTTCATCTGTTGCAATTGACCTAACTAGTTTATTTGTGTACCTCAATGATGCAAAAACAATAAAAATCGCTAAGATAAATAGCATGAATTTCCATCGTTGTTTTTTTGTGTAAATATTCATGATTGATTGCGCCTATTGTCTTATATATGAAAAAAGTAGATTGATTAATCATTTACAATGTTTAAACAAACGTTTTTGAATATGGAATATTGCCACATAAAAAACTAAAATGATTTATAAACAACTCGTTCTTCCGCCATCAACTGGCAAATTGATTCCAGTAATATAGGCAGCTGCTGGTGAAGCTAAGAAACAAACGGCATTAGCAACTTCAGATGCTTCTGCAAATCGCGCCATAGGTATTTCTGAAATCATTTCATTGGCAATTTTTTCTTTTGATTGACCCTTTTTATTTGATTTATTCTCAATAATTTGATTTAAGCGCTGCGTATTTGTTGCTCCTGGCAAAACGTTATTTACAGTAATATTAAATTTAGCTACTTCGCTTGCTAGCGTTTTTGACCAATTTGCCACAGCAGCTCTAATTGTATTTGAAACACCTAAATTTTCTAGTGGCTGCTTAACAGAAGTAGAAATGATATTTATGATTCTACCGTAATTAGCATTTTTCATACCATCTAAACAAGCCTGCATTAATAGATGATTGCAGATTAAGTGATTGTTAAATGCTGATAAAAATTCTTCTGTTTGAGCCAAATGAATTGGGCCTGAAGGAGGGCCGCCAGTATTATTAATTAAGATATGAACGAGTGGCTGACGTTTTAAATATGCTTCCACGATCTGTTTCAATTCATTTGGTTTTCCAAAATCAACGCACAAATAGGAATGTAATTGTCCGAATTCGCTGTTTAATTCTTGTTTTGTTGCTTTTAAATTATCTTCATTCCTAGCAATTAAAGTAATGTTTGCGCCTAAATTTGCTAATTCTATGGCTACAGCTTTGCCTATACCTTGGGTGCTTCCACAAACAATGGCTCTTTTATTTTTTAAATTTAAATTCATGATGATTGGTTTATTTTCTTTTTAAAGCAAAAAATTCTTTTAAAATACTTGAACACTCTTTTTCTAAAACACCTTTTTTTATCAATGTTTTCGGATGTAGCACAGGTTGATTTAATTTTGAAAATCCTTTTTTATCATCAGACGCACCATAAATTAATTTTGTAAGATGAGTCCAATATAAAGCGCCAGCACACATTAAGCAAGGCTCTAAAGTAACAAACAAAGAACATTCATTTAAATATTTTCCACCTATATGATTGGCTGCAGAAGTAATGGCTTGCATTTCGGCATGTGCAGTGACGTCATTTAATAATTCTGTTAAATTGTGTGCCCGCGATATTATTTTATTTTCTGATACTATCACTGCTCCAACAGGCACTTCATTATGATCAAAAGCTTTTTTTGCTTCTTTTAAAGCTTCGTTCATAAAATATTCATCACTGTATAGTTCCATTGCTACTATCAATTTTTAGCCAAGTTGAATGAAGGTTTGGCAGCAAGTTTCATTATTAAAAACGCACATCGTTTTGAAAACAACTTATTTAAATTTTTCCAAAGCATGATTTAATCTTGAAACTACTTCTTGCTTGCCTAATAATGCTAAGGTATCAAATAGTTGTGCTCCACCGCCAACACCTGTCGTTAAAACCCGAACCAATTGCATGTCAATTTTCCCTAATTCAGGCTTTACGGCTTCAAATAAATGATGGATGCTGTCAATACTCCATTCTTCCAATTCACTTAATTTTTCAGTTAATTTCAAGTAGGTTGCTTTAGAAGATTCATTCCATTTTTTTGAGATGACGTTTTCATCATAACTAGTAGGCGCAATAAAAAAATATGAACCTAAATCATAAAACTCATTTATAAAATGTGCTTTTTCTTTTATTAATTTACAAAATTCTATAACAAATGCTTTTTCTTTTTTAATCCCTTTTTCTTCTAACAATGGCAATAAAGCCTCTGCCAACTCCTCATTACTTTTCTTACGCAAATACTGTTGATTAAACCACTTTGTTTTTTCAGGGTCAAATTTTGCACCAGATTTATTTACACGTTCAAAAGAAAATTCATGAATCAATTCTTCTTTGGTTAAAATTTCTCTATTATCCCCAGGATTCCAGCCTAATAAAGCCAACATATTTATAAACGCGTCTGCAATAAAGCCCGATTCTTTGTAACCGACATAGCTTTCTCCGGTTCGTTCATCATGCCAATTAATAGGAAACATTGGTAAACCTGATTTATCTCTTTTTGATAATTTCCCATTCCCATCAGGTTTCAAAATTAATGGCAAATGTGCCAATAAAGGCATTTCATTTTCTAATCCCAAATAACGATAAATTAAAATATGTGATGGTGCACTGGGCAGCCATTCTTCACCGCGAACAGCATGGGTAATTTCCATTTCAATATCATCTACAATGTGGGCCAAATGATAAGTAGGCATCCCATCTGATTTTAGAAGTACTTTATCATCAACTTGATTTGAATTGACCGTCACCCATCCGCGAATCATATCATGAAAACGAATCTCTTCATTGCGAGGAACTTTTAAACGAACAACATATGGTGCATCACTTTCTAATAATTTGTTAACCTCATCCGTACTTAAGGCTACTGAATTTTTCATGCTTTGCCGCGTTACAGCATTGTATTGTGGTGCAACTACTTTTGCTGCTTCTAGTCGTTTGCGCATGCTTTCTAATTCTTCTGGTGTATCAAAAGCTAAATAAGCATGGCCTGATGCTAATAATTGATCTGCGTATTTCTTATATATTCCTATTTCTTTTCTTTCGCTCTGACGGTAAGGCGCATATGGCCCGTCACCAAAACCTACTCCTTCGTTGGGTTCAATTCCGCACCATTTCAACGCTGCAATAATATATTCTTCGGCACCTTTTACATATCTTGTTTGGTCTGTATCTTCTATTCTTAAAACAAAATCTCCTTCATTTTTTTTTGCAAATAAATAACTAAATAAGGCTGTGCGCACGCCGCCCATGTGCAAACCTCCTGTGGGACTTGGCGCAAATCGTAATCGAACTCTTTTTTTCATCTGTAAGTATCATTTTTTAGTTGTTCAATGGAATAATTCAAGTTTCAAATGCTTGCTAAATATTTGCTTTCATTTGCCTTTATGCTTATTGAAGCATGACTATTTCATCTTTTTAATTAGCCTATAAAGATATTATTTATAATGGTTCGAAGAAAAACAAGCGATTTATAAATTTGTTACAGGCTTAAACCCCGCCTATTGACAAGGTGCTGTTGCACTAAACCTTGCTGCGCAAGTTAGCCTGCATTAGTTTGCCAACCACAGTATTACAAATATATTGTAATTTCCTTAATGGAAAAACAAAATAGGAACAACACTGATGTATTAACATTAGTGAGCAAAGCATGCGCACAAGTGCAGGGCTTTGAAGAGATGTATCGTAGGCTTGAGC
>JBKDJY010000150.1:0-20226 GCA_046345275.1 Bacteroidota bacterium | reverse complement strand
TTTAACTTCATTCGTAAAATGGCACTTAATATTATTCGACAAAAAAATGACAAAAAAAGCTTAAGAAGACGAAGAAAAGAAGCGGCAAGGTCAACGAATTACTTGGCCGATTTATTAACTTTCTGATGCGGTTGCCCTGTTCTAACCATTAAAGCTTCAATTCAAATTTTGTTTCAAGGGGTTATTTTCGCTTTAAGCCAATATTTCTTTTAGATATTTTACTGCTTATTTAAGTTCTTACTTTTTAAAACCAAATACTTTTTTCAAAATATCAGAAACGCGGGCCAAAGGGTCTTTTCTGATTTTTCCTTCCTCTTCTAAAATTAGTAACATCAAGCCATTTATGGCTTTGTTACAAACGTAATCAGTTAAGTTTGGGTTTTGTTTTTTTACACTAGGTAGTTTATTATAAGCTGTTGCTAAAGGAGTCCAATAACTCGTCACTTTTACTTTATTAACAGCTTCTTGGACAACAGGTGTAAATTTTTCTTTTAATGGAGCATAGGTTTTTACACGAAGGTAATTGGTTGCCGCTGAATCGCTGCCATTCAAAATTTCAAAACCATCTCCAATGCTCATTCCTGTAATGGCATCAGTAAAAACAGGAGCAGCTTTTTTTGCAGCCTCTTCGGCTGCTCGATTTAGTGAAGTTTCAAATTCAGTTACTTTTTTTTGTAAACCCATTTTTATTAATTTGGCACGCATGTCTTTTGCTTCGTCAGGCCATGGAATAAATAGTTTTGGGTTTTTTAAATATCCGTCAACTTTTGCAGCAGTTCCAGAAGAATTATTTGTGCCAACAGTTAACGCTTCTTTCAAACCTTTAATGACCTCATCATTTGATAAACTTGGCTTACCCGAAGAAGAACCACCAAGTATACTTTCTGTAACATCAGCAATTTTAGCAGTCGTTGAATTTGTTTTTGCTGTTTCAATGATGGTTGCTGAATTTGTGATAACAGCATCTTTTGTTTTATTCAATATTTTATTTAATGTCTGAGATTGAATGATTAAACTAGTTGATAAAACAATTGTCAGAAGGGTAATTTTTAATTTCATAGCTAAGTTTTTTGTTTTTTTTAATTAATTTATTTAAAAATGTAGATTTACAAGCGAGTTGACAAATATAGAATCAAAAAAGATAATAATAGTATAAATTATAAAACAGACTTTGTATGAAAGCAGAAATTTTGACGATTGGAGATGAAATTTTGATTGGTCAGATTATAAATACCAATTCGGTTTGGATGGCACAACAACTGAATATGATTGGAATAAGTGTTATTCAAATGAGCTCCGTAGCTGATCAAAAAATAGCAATTCTAGATGCTCTTGAAGCCTCAAGCAGAAGAGCCGATATCATTCTTATTACGGGTGGATTAGGTCCAACGAAGGATGATATTACTAAAAATACGTTTTGTGAATATTTTAATACCAAATTAATTTTAAATCAAGATGTTTTGGAAGATGTTACACTTTTTTTTGAAAAATTTAAAAAACAAGTAACTGAAATAAATAAAAAACAAGCCGAAGTTCCTATGGGATGCAGGGTAATTAGAAATAAAAATGGTACCGCTCCAGGAATGTGGATGGAACGAAATAACAAACACTTTATATCAATGCCTGGCGTTCCTTATGAAATGAAAGCCATGATGACAGATGATATTTTGCCCGAACTAAAAAAACAGTTTAAACTTCCTTTCATTTATCATAAAACCATTTTAACACAAGGAATTGGAGAAAGTGCCTTATCTGAATTGATTGCTGATTGGGAAGATGGATTAGCAAAAAAAGACATTCGTTTGGCCTATCTACCGTCTCCAGGAATGGTCCGTTTAAGGCTCAGTAGCAAAAGCTTTAATGATCTTGAATTAAAACAAAAAATTGATAAGGAAGTCGAAAATATAAAACCAGAGATTGAAAAATACATTTATGGATATGAAAATTATGGCGAGGACCAACCAAAATTAGAAGAAATATTAGGGAAACTTTTATTAGAAAAAAACCTTAAGCTTGCTTTAGCAGAAAGTTGTACGGGCGGTTATATTTCTCATTTAATAACAAGTGTAGCAGGCAGTTCGGCTTATTTTAATGGTTGCATCGTGCCATATCATAACAAATTTAAACATGAATTATTAAACGTAGATAACACTATTTTTGAAATTGATGGAGCTGTTAGCGAAAAATGTGTTTCGGAAATGGTAAAGCATACGCTTTTTAAATTTAATGCAGATGTTGCCATTGCCGTTTCTGGAATTGCCGGACCAAGTGGGGGAACTCTCGAAAAACCGATTGGTACAACTTGGATTGCAGTTGCTTATAAAGATGAAGTTATTACAAAAAAATTTCTTTTTGGAGATAATAGACAACGTAATATTCAAGTAACAGCAAATACGGCTTTAAATATGCTCAGAAAATTAATATTAAAAGTTGAGAAATGAACCAAATAGTAAATTGAGAGATTGATAAAATTTAAGACAATAAATTTTAAATTTCTATTTTCACTTCTAATTGATTTTATTCTCATGTAATCTTAATGTTTACTAAAAATAATTTCGCAGATTTTGTTTCAAAAACTGTTAATAATTAAACCTGTGATTTATCCATTTAATGAATACTTTCATGAACTATTTTATTAGTTTTAAAACTATGAATTTTTAGTTTATGTTTAATAACTAACAATAAAATCAATCATTCATTAACAAATAATAAATTAATTAAAAATATATGAGCGGAGAGAGGATTATCCCTATTAACATTGAAGAAGAAATGAAAACAGCTTACATCGATTATTCGATGTCAGTTATTGTGTCACGTGCATTGCCAGATGTAAGAGATGGATTAAAGCCCGTTCACCGCAGGGTGTTGTATGGTATGTTAGACTTAGGGGTTTTACATAATCGACCATATAAAAAATCTGCGCGTATTGTTGGTGAAGTATTAGGAAAATACCATCCACATGGTGATGCCAGCGTGTATGATACAATGGTGCGAATGGCACAAGATTGGAGCTTAAGGTATATGTTAGTTGATGGGCAAGGTAATTATGGTTCCATGGATGGAGATCCTCCAGCGGCAATGCGTTATACTGAAGCACGCTTCAGAAAAATTACTGAAGAAATGATTGCCGATATTGAAAAAGATACTGTTGACTTTAGGCCTAATTTTGACGATTCTTTAATGGAACCAACGGTAATGCCTTCTCGCATTCCAAATCTATTAATGAACGGTGCTTCTGGAATTGCCGTTGGTATGGCAACAAACATGGCGCCTCACAATTTAACTGAAATCGTTAATGGGATTATAGCGTACATTGATGATAACAATATTGATATTGATGGTTTGATGAAACACATTAAAGCACCTGATTTTCCAACTGGCGGAACCATTTACGGATATGAAGGTGTAAAGGAAGCATTTCATACAGGACGTGGAAAAATTGTAATGCGGGCAAAAGCTAACATTGAAGCCATTAATAACCGTGAGCGCATTATTGTTACAGAAGTTCCATATCAAATCAACAAAGCTGAAATGATTAAGCGTCAATGGGAACTTTGTAATGAAAAGAAAATTGAAGGGATTACTGAGATTCGTGATGAAAGTAACCGCGAAGGAATGCGCATTGTTTATGAATTAAGAAGTGATGCCATTTCAAATGTTGTATTAAACAATTTATATAAATATTCTGCACTTCAAACTTCATTTTCAGTAAATAATGTGGTGCTCGTAAAAGGCCGTCCCGAAATGTTGAATCTAAAAGATATGATTCACCATTTTGTTGATCACCGGCACGATGTGGTAGTTCGAAGAACAAAATTCGAATTGATTCAAGCAGAAAAGCGCGCTCATATTTTAGAAGGGTTGTTAATTGCACAAAAAAATATTGAAGAGGTTATTAAAATTATTCGCGAAAGTGAAAGTCCTGAAACTGCTCGCGAAGAATTAATCGTTCGTTTTTCTTTATCAGATATTCAAGCACGTGCCATCCTTGACATGCGCTTAAGAACATTAACTGGACTCGAAGTTGGTAAATTAACAGCTGAATTTGACGAGTTAATGAAAACAATTGCTCACCTCAAAAATATTTTAGAAAGTGAAGAATTACGTTATAAAATTATTAGAGAAGAATTGGTTGAAATTAAAGAAAAGTATGGTGATGAGCGACGTACCGATATTGTATATGCGGGTGATGATTTAAAAATTGAAGATATGATTGCTGATGAGGACGTGGTAATTACCATATCTCATTTGGGTTATATGAAGCGTACCAACCTCGCAGATTATCGCGCTCAAAACCGTGGCGGTAGAGGCAGCAAAGGCACTGCAACGCGTGATGAAGATTTTGTTGAACACATGTTTATTGCGTCTACCCATAACTACATTTTATTGTTTACTGAAAAAGGACAGTGTTATTGGATTAGAGCATATGAAGTGCCAGAAGGGGCAAAAAATTCAAAAGGACGAGCCATTCAAAATATTATCAGTATCGCCTCAGATGATAAAGTAAAAGCATTTATAAATATCAAAAACTTAAATGATGAAGAATATATTAAAAATAATTTCATCATTTTATGTACAAAAGATGGTATCATTAAGAAAACTTCTGTAGAAGCTTACTCTCGTCCTCGTGCAAACGGAATCAATGCAATTACCATTCGCGAAGGAGATGTTTTACTAGAGGCAGCTTTAACGAATGGAAATAATGAAATCATGATTGCTACGAAATTAGGTAAGGTATGCCGTTTCCCTGAGAACAAAGTTAGACCAATGGGTAGAAATGCAAGCGGCGTAAAAGGAATTGATTTGAATGATGAGGAAGCTGGAAACAATGAAGTAGTAGGCATGATTTGTATTAGTGATATGCAAGCGAATGTTTTAGTAGTTTCTGAAAAAGGATACGGCAAACGCTCTGATATTGATGAATACCGAATTACGAACCGCGGTGGGAAAGGCGTAAAAACAATCAATATCACAGAAAAAACAGGGAATTTAGTTGCCATCAAATCAGTATTAGATGCAAATGATTTAATGATCATTACTAAAAATGGTATTGCAATTCGCATGGCGGTATCAGATTTAAGAGTCATGGGACGTGCCACACAAGGTGTCCGTTTGATTAATATTCAAGAAAATGACAGCATCGCAGCGGTAACTAAAGTAGATCATGAAGAGGAAAATGAAGTAACTGTTGAAGAAGGAATTGTTCCTGAAACACCAATTACTGATGTTACTGTTGATATTAAACCTGAAGGAGAAAATACTACACCAACGGACAATATCAATTAATAGTGGGTAAATATTCTAGTACATAAAAATTATATTTGAACAAAAAATAACAGTATGAATAAAAAATCAATTATAACAGGTGCATTAAGCTTTATTAGCCTTGCAACAATGTTGGCTCAACCAACTTTAATAGAAAAAGTTGAAGCAAAAGAAGGTAAAGTTGTAATTCCATATGAAAAATGGAAATTACCAAATGGCTTAACTATTTTATTAAACGAAGATCATTCAGATCCGGCAGTTCATGTTTTAGTAACTTACAAGGTAGGTTCTGATCGTGAAAGTATTGGGAAATCAGGGTTTGCTCACTTTTTTGAACACATGATGTTTCAAGGATCGAAACATGTAGGTGACGAAGAACATTTTAAAATGGTTTCAACCGCTGGTGGTAATATGAATGGTAATACAACTGAAGATAGAACCGTTTATTTTGAAACTGTTCCTTCTAATTATTTAGAAACTGCTTTATGGTTAGAGTCTGACAGAATGGGATTTTTATTAGATTCATTAACAACAAAAAAGTTTGAAAACCAACGTGATGCCGTTAAAAACGAGAAATCTCAAAATATAGAAAATCAACCTTACGCGATGGCATTTGTGGAGGAAATTGGGAAAGCATTATATCCTGATGGACATCCTTATAGCTGGCCAGTTATTGGTTATGTTGATGATTTAAACAGAGCCACAGTTGAAGATGCAAAAAACTTCTTTTTAAGATGGTATGGTCCAAACAATGCAATCTTAACTATATCAGGAGATTTTGTTTCTGCTGACGCATTAAAAATGATTGAAAAATATTTTGGTGGAATAAAAGCTGGTCCAGATGTTAAAAAAATGAGAGTAGCTCCAGTTACATTAGCTACTGATAAATATACTGCTTACAAGGATCGTACTTATTTCCCATTAAATTTAAGAGTTTATCCAACAGTACCTTTATATAGTAGAGATGAACCAGCTTTAGACATCTTAGGAATGATGATGGGAAATGGTAATAATTCTATTTTCTATAAAAACTTTGTGAAAAGTAAATTAGCTGTTGATGCAGGTGTAAGTCACCGTTCAAAAGAATTAGCCGGAGAATTTTCAATTCAAATCTTTGCCTATCCACCTGAAGATTTTAATTTAGAGAAATTATTTTCTGATATTGATGCGAAAGTAAAAACAACAATTGATGAATTTGGAACTTCTGGAATTACGGATGAAGCTTTACAAAGAGCTAAAGCAGAATTGGAATCTAGTATGTATGGAAGTTTATCAACAGTAGCTAGTAAAGCAGGTACAATTTCTGAATGGGAAAGATTGTTAGGTAAAGGTTATACTTTATCTGATGAAATTGATAGATATTCTAGAGTTACTAAAGACGATATTACTCGTGTATATTCTAAGTACATAAAAGGTGCTGGTGCTGCCGTTTTAAATACCTACCCTATTATGAATCAAAAAGATTCAGTAAAAAGTATCAACCCATATGCTGGACAAACTTTTCCTGCAAATCCTGAATACAATGGATTAACTTATACTCCAGTTGCCGATAAATTTAACAGAGCTGACAGACCAGTTGCTGGCCCAGTAAAACCAGTTAGTTCTCCAGATTTCTTTACCTCAAAATTAAAAAATGGATTGACTATCATTGGAACTAAAAACACTGAATCTCCAGAAATTACAATGGTAATTACTATTGAAGGCGGAAGTTTAGTTTTATCAAATGATCAACTTAAAAAAATTGGTATAGCAGAATTAACAGCAAGTTTATTAAATGAAGGAACTAAAAATTTTACTACAGAACAAATTAGTGCTGAATTAGAAAAAATTGGAAGTTCAATTTCTTTTGATGCTTCAAAATCGGCTACGACAATTAGAGTTCAATCTTTAAAAAAGAATTTTGATGCTACTTTGAAAATTTTAGAAGAAAAATTATTAAATCCTGGATTTAATGAAGAAGATTTTAAATTAGCAAAAAAGCAATATAAAGAGAGTTTAAAAAATGATGAAACAAGCCCTAATACAATGGCTGATAAAGCATTTAATTTTGCTGTTTATGGTAATACTGTTTTAGGAATGGATCCATCTTTAAAAACAATTAATAACATTGAACTTGCTGATTTAAAAGAGTACTATGCAAAATATTATTCTCCTTCAGTATCTAATTTAGTAATAGTTGGAGATTTAGAAGAAAAAGACATTAATGCAAAATTGGATTTTTTAAATAAATGGCAAGCTAAAGATGTGAAAATTCAACCAATCGTTGAACAGGTTGCTCCCGCTGAACCTCAATTTTATATTTATAACAAGACGGCTGCTTCATCATCTGTTATTAAAATGGGTTATCCATCATTAAAATTTGATGCAACTGGTGATTATTTTAAAAATAGAATTGCAAACTTTGTGTTTGGTGGAAACTTTAATAGTCGTATTAATTTAAATTTACGTGAAGAAAAAGGCTATACTTATGGCATCTACTCTGGATTTAGCGGTGGAAAATACTCTGGTACATTTCAAATTAATTGTTCAGTAAAAAAGAATGCGACAGCGCTTTCTTTAGCTGAAATTATTAAAGAATTTAAATCGTATCAAGAATCTGGTATTACAGATAAAGAATTAGAATTTACTAAAAATGCATTATTAAATGAGGAAGCTCTAAAATATGAAGCACCTTATCAAAAAGCATCTTTTTTAGCAAATATCGCTCGTTACAATTTAGATAAAAATTATACTTTAGAGCAAAACAAAATCTTAAAAAGTATGACAAAAGATGAAGTAAATGCTCAAGTGAAAAAATACTTTGACATCAATAAATTAACTACAGTTGTTGTTGGAGATAAAATTTCGATTGAAGCTCAATTAGAAAAAGCATCAAAAGATTTAAAGAATAAAGAAGTTTTAAATAAAATTAAATTAAAGAAAATATCAATTGATTAAAGATGAGCTAATTTAATTTTCGGAAAATAAAAAATAGAAATTAAAAGCCAAGAATCAAAACAATTATTTATTAAAATAGAATGATGATGAAAAAAATAATGACACTTTCACTTTTATATGCAACAACTTTTGCAATTGGTCAAAGTAATCAAGTTCAAAACGCAAACAATTATCTTAGAACAAAGGAATACGACAAAGCAAAAATCGCCGCTGATGCTGCATCTGTGAACGAAAGCACAAGTAAAAGTTCAAAGCTTTGGATGTATAGAGGAAAGATTTATCAAGAAATTTATTTCTCAAAAGATCAAGCTGTAAGAAATTTAGATTTAGAAGCTGAAGAAAAAGCACTAGAAAGTTATATTACTTGCTTAAAAAATGATAAGGATAATATCTATAAAGATGAAGTTAAAGGTATATTGGTTCAAGCAGCAGCTGGAGTTAGTAACAAAGCAAATTTCCTTGTTCAAAATAAAGAATATGAAAAAGCTCTTAAATGTTATGATTTATTAGAACAAGCTATTCCTTATGACTTTGACCAAGGAATGAAACGAAATAACATCACTAAAGAAAAATTGATGTTTAATAAATTTGAAATGTATAAGTATGCTGCAAACAAAGAGAAAACTATAGAATTTGCTAATAAATTAATTGAAATTAAATACAAAGACGTGAAGATTTATTCTGACATGGTAAAGTTATCTTTAATTGATAGAGACACGACAAAAGCTTTAGAATACATTGGAAAAGGTAAAATCCTTTTTGATGACAATATGGATTTAATTAATCAAGAAATTAATATTTTTTTAGCTAGAAATAAAACAAATGAATTAAAAGATAAATTATTAAAGGCAATAGAAGTAACTCCTGACAATGAGGTATTGCATGCTATATTAGCAAATCTATATCAAAAGACTAATGAAAACGAAAAAGCTGAAGCAGAATATTTAAAGTCACTAGAGATTAAGCCTGATTATGAAATTGCAAATTATAATTTAGGAGTTATGTATTTTAATACTGCTAAAGATTGGAATGACAAACTCAGTAATTTGCCACCAAAAGAAACTGCTAAAGCTCAAGAATATGAAGCAAAAGCAAATGAATATTTTAAAAAGGCCGTAGCTAATTTTGAAAAATCTTATGAGGTTTCGCCTGATAAAGCAACGAAACAACAATTGCGTAAATTGTATTTAAGATTAGGAGATACTGAAAAAGCTGAGAAATACAAATAACAAATGCACATTTAATAATTATATTCAGATGAAAATTATCCAAACCATTATTTTTTTACTATTCTCATTTACGGTTTTGTCTCAAAAAAATAAAGTTCAAAGTGCTTGGCGAGCTTTAAATGATTACGAGTCAACACTAAATGAAAAAGCAGATTTAAATTATCTCATCAAAGCTCAGTCTGACATTGACTTAGCTGCAGAAAATGAAGAAACAAAAAATCAGGTTAAAACACATGCCTATCGCTTTAGAATTTACACCAATTTATTTCTGTCTGATTTAAAAGCCGAAGAAAGTAAAGTTGATACAAGTATTTTCAAAAATAAAAGTGAAAAATCACAAATAGCTTATGGCAATGTTTCCATTAAAAATTTTAGTGAAGCTGAAAATTCAATTGGAAAAATAAAACAAATTGATGAGAAATTTATTGAAAATATAATGAAGGGGGTAAAGGATTCTGAAGATGATCGAAAATTCTTATCCTTATACATGCAGTTAAATAGCCACCTTGCTAATATTGCAAGTGGAAGATATAAAACAAAAAAATATGAGGAAGCCGCTGATTTTTTTGAAACAGTTGCAATTTCAAATTCAACGATTACTGGGAAAACAGACACTGCAAATTTTTATAATGCTTGCATATCAGCACAAAAATCAAAAAATTTTAATAAAATAATTCAGTATAATAAAAAAATGATTGAACTAAATATAGCCACTGCATATAATTTCCAGACGATTTATGACGCTAAATTATTACAAAATGATAGCATTGGTTCTTTAGAATATTTAATAAATGGCCGTAAGCTCTTTCCAGACGATGTTTATTTATTGAATAGAGAAACAGAAATTTATCTTAAAAAAGGTGATCAGGAGAATGCATTGGCAAATTTGCAAAAAGCAATAGAAAAAGATCCTAAAAATCCGCAATTGCAATTAGTACTTGGTAATGTTTATGATAACCTTGCTAATCCCAAAGGAAAAAACGGAAAAGACACTACTAAACCAGCTGACTTTGATAATTTAGTAATGAAAGCAGCCGAACACTACCAAAAAGCAATTGATTTAAGGCCATCAAGTCAAGAAAGTTATTATAATGCTTTGTATAATATGGGCGCTTTATACAATAATTATGGTGGCGCCCTTTATAATAAATCAATTGAAAAAGTTACTTTAACAGATATAGCTAAAAAGCAAAAGGAATATGAGGCCAAAAGTGCTGAGTATTATAAAAAAGCGATTCCTTATTTAGAACAGGCTTTAACAATAAAAACAGACGACAAAGCTTGCATTTTTGCTTTGAGAAAACTTTACTTTTTAATTGGAAACGAAGCGGAAGGAAAAAAAATGTCTGATAAGCTAAAATCAGCTAAATAGGGTTGATTTTACTAAATTAAAGACAAAAAACTTTTTGAGATTACTAAGCGGTATTATTTAGAAATCCGAATTGACTGATAAAAATTCCACAATTCTATTGCTTGCTGAGCCTCTGTAACATCATGAACTCTCAACATGTTAGCCCCATTACTTAATGCTAAAGTATTTAATACTGTAGTTCCGTTTAAAGCTGTGCTGGGATTTGTGTGAATAACATTATTTATCATTGATTTCCTTGATAAACCCGCTAAAATGGGAAAGCCATGAATTTTAAATATATTAATTTTTTTCAAAAGTATGTAATTGTGTTCAATTGTTTTTCCAAAACCAAAACCCACATCCAATATTAATTTATCAAAACCTTTGTCTTTAAATTCTTGAATTTTGTTTTTAAAAAAAGAATTAATTTCATTTACCACATTTATATATGTTGGATTTTTCTGCATTGTTTGCGGATTACCTTTCATGTGCATAAGAACATATGCAATATTGTTTTTTATAATTAAATCCGTCATTTTTTCATCGAGTGTTCCACCAGAAATATCATTAATCATATCTGCACCAAGAGAAATAGCCATATCCGCTACTTCAGAAAGATAAGTATCTACTGAAATAATGATATGAGGAAATTCCTTTCTTAAATTAAATAGTGGAACCTTAAAACGTGATATTTCGTCTTTTGGCAAAACTGGCGTTGCATTTGGTTTTGAAGAAACAGCACCAATATCAATGATTGTAGCACCTTGTCTAATTTTTAAAGCGACGTCTTTTAAAATTTCAGAAACTGAAGAAAACTTTCCTCCATCATAAAAACTATCTGGTGTGAGGTTAACAATGGCCATCACTTGAGGTTTATCAAAACTCAATTGTTTACCATTTGTTAAATACGTTTTATCCATAATTATTAATTTAGCTGTTCTTTTAAATAAGATGAAAACTACTTCACAACAATATGACAGTGCAATAAAGTTATGCAAAAATATCTTTATAAAGAAAATGTTAGATTATGGAACAGCTTGGCGTAACTTAAGGTTAAGTTCCTTGACAGATCAAATATTTATAAAAGCCCAACGAATCAAAAGCATTGAGGAAAAAGGAACTCAAAAAGTGATAGATGATATTAAGGGAGAATATATTGGGATTATAAATTATTGCATTATATCGCTCATTCAAATTGAATTGGAAAATGATTCAAGATTAGAATTGCCACACGACGATGTAGAAAACTTATATAACAAATATGTTGGAATTACCAAACAATTAATGGAAGATAAAAATCATGATTACGGTGAAGCCTGGCGCGATATGCGGATAAGTTCATTAACAGATTTAATTTTGATGAAAATTTTTAGAGTTAAACAAATTGAAGACAATAAAGGAAAGACGATTATCAGCGAAGGTGTAGACGCTAATTATATGGACATGTTAAATTATAGTGTATTTGCTTTGATAAAATTACAAGAATAATTTTAAATTTTTCGTCGTTGAATATGACCATAAAAAATAAATAATTGAGATAAATGAAACAATTAATAGAATGCGTTCCTAATTTTTCCGAAGGAGTAGATATCACTATCATCAATAAGATAGCAGATGAAATACAAAAAATTGAAGGTGTACGTTTATTAAATGTAGATCCAGGAAAAGCAACCAATCGAACCGTTATTACTTTTGTTGGTGAGCCAAATTCTGTTATTGAGGCGGCATTTATTGCTATAAAACTTGCTGGCGAATTAATTGATATGCGTAAGCATCGAGGTGAACATCCTCGCATGGGTGCAACAGATGTCTGTCCTCTAATTCCGATCGCAAACATAAGCATGGAAGAAACAGTTCAATGGTCAATTAAACTTGCACAAAGAGTTGGTGAAGAACTTTTCATACCCATTTATTTATATGAAAATGCTCAACCCAATAAAAACAGA
The DNA here is from genome assembly GCA_046345275.1 of Bacteroidota bacterium. Lineage (GTDB taxonomy): Bacteria > Bacteroidota > Bacteroidia > B-17B0 > Aurantibacillaceae > UBA4416. The sequence continues at coordinate 7,498 of JBKDJY010000150.1, read as the reverse complement.
AGCAATCTTTCTGTAATTAGATCAGGCGAATATGAAGGTTTTTTTAAAAAGATTAAACTACCAGAATGGAAACCCGATTTCGGTCCTTCTGAATATGATGCTAAACGCGGCGCAACCGTTATTGGAGCAAGAGATTTTTTAATTGCATATAATGTAAATTTAAATACAACTTCGGTTAGACGAGCAAATGCCATTGCCTTTGATGTGAGAGAAGCTGGACGTGTAAAACGTGAAGGAGATTCCATTACGGGCAAAGTTATTAATGATGATAAAGGTAATCCTGTGAATATACCTGGCAGCCTAAAGTCTGTTAAAGCCATTGGTTGGTTTATTGAAGAATACGGAATTGCTCAAATATCAATGAACTTAACCAATATCAACATAACGCCTTTACACATTGCATTTGATGAAGTTTGCAAGAAAGCATCAGAAAGAGGAATACGTGTGACTGGTTCAGAGTTAGTGGGCCTTGTGCCGCTAAAATCTTTGCTAGATGCTGGTAAATATTTTTTAAAAAAACAACAGAGATCCTCAGGAGTTTCAGAAAAAGAGCTCATAACTATCGCCATCAAAACCATGGGGCTAGATGAATTGTCTGCATTTAATCCCAAAGAACGAATTATTGAATATTTACTTTCTGATAACAAAGAAAATAAATTAGCCAACATGACTTTAACTGATTTTGTTGATGAAACAGCAAGTGAAAGTCCTGCTCCCGGGGGAGGTTCAATTTCTGCATATATCGGCTCATTAGGAGTTTCTTTAGCAACAATGGTAGCTAATTTATCTTCTCATAAAAAAGGTTGGGATGATAAATGGCAAACGTATAGTGATTTGGCTGAAAAAGGACAATATATTAAAACTGAATTATTAAAATTAGTAGATATAGACACGATTGCTTTTAATAAAATAATGAGTGCTTTTGCTTTACCAAAAGGCAATGAAGAAGAAAAAATTAAACGAAAAATAGCCATTCAATTAGCTACGAAATTTGCCATTGAAATTCCTTTTAAAGTCATGCAATTATCTTTTGAAAGTTTGGATTTAATTAAAGTGATGGCTGAAATAGGAAACCCTAATTCGGTAAGTGATGTTGGTGTTGGCGCTTTATGCGCTCGCAGTGCCATCATGGGTGCATTTTTGAATGTCCGCATCAATGCAGCAGATTTTGATGATAAAAATTACGTATCTGAAATTCTTACAAAAGGAGCAGAAATAGAAAGAAAAGCTATTTCAATAGAAAAAGAAATTCTAAAAGTTGTTGACTTAAAAATAAAGGTTTAGATTTTATTAACCCTTACAATGCTGATTTAATTATGTATCCGATTAAATCAAAATCATCCCAGTTAAGAAAAAGAGCCTAACACATGAAGTAATTTATCAATTTGGCTTTGCCATAACAATCTGGCAGAAATTTCTTCGGCTTTACTGTCAGCAAAATCCGTAATAATTAAAGATATATCATTTGTTAATTCATCTTTTTGAGTTCTAAACTCAAAGTAACTCCCATCATTTTTATCAATCCACTGGTAACGTATAAATATTGGCGGCAATTCTTTTATTAAGATGGCTTGTTGCGCCTGTCCTCCTGCCCAATCAAAGGTAAATATGCCATCTCTGATACTCACATCATCACAAAACCATTCTGATAAGCCACTTTCAGTACTAACAAATTCAAATATCATATCATCAGAAGCTCTGATAACAAACTCCATTTCAAATTTGCCATTTGGCTCATTTACAAATTTTTGATGTGTATGATTAGATTGTCTAAAGGTTGTTGGTGCTATAATTGGCTTTTTAACAGGAACAGGCTTAACTTTCGATATTTTTTCTGGCTTAATCTTTTTAACTTTAATGATTTTTTCAGCCTTAATTTTTGGTACTTTTTTCAAAAGCTTAGCTGATTTTAGTGCTTTTACTTTTGCTTTTTTAGTAACTATTTTCTTTGCAATTTTCTTAACTGCCTTTTTTTTAATGGGTTTTAAAACTTTTTTTGGACTCGTTTTTTTTGAAACAATTTTTCCAACAGTCTTTTTCGTAATTAATTTTTTCTTTGCTACGATAGGTTTTTTAACCTTTGTTTTTTTTGCAACTTTTTTGAGAATTAATTTTTTAGATTCCTTTATAGAATTTTTACTAATCTTTTTTTGTTGTAATTTTTTTGTAGCTTTAGAAACCTTTGCAGACACTGTTTTTTTATCCCTATTAATCGCTAGTTTCTTTTCGTTTTTAGAGACCTTTGGCTTGCCTGATTTTTTAAGATTTTTCCTTGAAATATCTGCTTTTTTGGTTACTGCTTTTTTAGTAACCTTTTTATTTGTAGAATCTTTCTTTTTTGACGAAGCTTTATTTTTTTTCGACATAATCTTTTTTTTGGAAATATATAAAAATAAAATGGTTTAATTGTTTGTTTTTAAGTTTTTTTATCAAAATTGTCCAATAAAAATTTAAAATAATCATTAAATTTCTTAATTAAGATGTTGATTTTGATCAAAGGTGATTTTGTATTAAAGCAAATAAGGCACCTTTAAAAAGTCAAACTATTAGTATATGATTGGTTAACAACATAAATATGAATTTACACTATAAAATATGTTAACAGAACAATAAAAAAAATATCAAATTGCTTTCAGCTCAAAGAAAAACGGAATTTCTTTCTTTATAACTAGAATAATTTAAAAAGATTGATTCAGAAAAGCATATTTAGTTTAATAAGCAAAGTAGGAAAGGGAGAATATTCTTTAAATGGTTAAATTTTTTATGTATAGGAGCTCATTATAAATATTACCTTTAAGCCTAAAATTAAGGTTATAACAATGGCAAAAAGCACTAATATTAAGCTTACCCCGAAAGAAGAAATCCCAAAAGCAAAATTTTCAATAAAAAATTTAAAAAAATCACTTCGTCTTTTCAAATATCTCGATAAAAGCAAATGGTTACTCGTTTTAGGGATGTTTTTTGTTTTAAGTACAGCCATCGTTGGTCTTTATTTTCCTATCATGGCTGGTAAAATGTTTGGTTATCTTGGGAAAACAAATATGGCTCCGGATCTATTTAAAAATTCAGTTTCGGGAACAGGTATTGAATTACTGATTTTATTAGTCATTCAGGGTGCTGTCTCTTTTGGAAGAGTCTATACTTTTTCTATTGTCACAGAAAATATTTTAAAAAGTATCCGAACTGAAACATTTAATAAGTTGGTTCAAATGCCAATGAGTTTTTTTTCTAAAAATCAAGTTGCGGATTTAAGCAGCCGTGTTGCTACTGATATCAATGTGATTTCGGAAGCGTTTACTACCAATATAACTGAGGTAATTAGACAAACTATCGTTGGAACTGGAGGTTTAATTTTATTGGTAAACTATACTGGCTGGGAAGTTGCAAAATGGTTTTTGGCCATTATTCCACCAATTACTATGATTGCAATTTTATATGGTAGAAGAATCCGAAAATATTCAAAAGGTTTACAAGATAAAATTTCAGAGTCAAACGTGATTGTTTCGGAGGCATTAACTGGTATAACGAGCGTTAAAGCCTTTACCAGCGAACAAATTGAAATAAGCAAATACAATAAAGTGATTGCGGAAATCCGACAATATGGAATAAAATATGGCATTATGAGAGGTGCGTTTTTTGCTTTTATCATCATGTGCGTTTTTGGTTCCATTTTTTTTATTTTATATAAAATGTTACTGCTAATCCAAGCATCTGAATTAAGTTCTGAAAATTTTGGAATCTTTATGATGCTTTCCTTATTTGTAGCAGCGTCTTTGGGTGGTTTACCCGAACAATTAGCCTCTATTCAAAGAGCTTTAGGCGCTACGGACAGAGTATTTGATATTATTGATGATAAAAACGAGCTAATCAATTTATCATTTTTTAATTCTGAAAAAAATAAGCGTGTAAAGGGCGATTTAGAATTTAAAAATATCCAATTTACTTACCCGACTCGAAAAGATTTTAAAGTTTTACAAAATGTTTCTTTTAAAGTTTCAGCAGGAGAAACAGTGGCATTAGTAGGTAGCAGTGGAAGCGGAAAAACAACCATTGCTTCTTTAGCATTAAGATTTTACGAACCTGATATTGGTGAATATTACATTGATGGCAAAAAATCTACGGAATATGAGCTAACCGAGCTACGTAATCAAATGGCAATAGTGCCTCAAGATGTTCTATTATTTGGTGGTAGTATTAAAGAAAATATTTTATACGGGAAACCGAATGCTTCTGATGATGAAGTAATTCAAGCAGCCAAACAAGCTAATGCTTATGAGTTTATAATGAGTTTTCCTCAACAGTTCGATACCCGTGTCGGTGATCGTGGGATTCAGTTATCTGGAGGTCAACGTCAGCGCGTTGCCATTGCTAGGGCCGTTTTAAAAAATCCATCTATATTAATTTTAGATGAAGCCACCAGTAGTTTGGATAGCGAAAGCGAGCGACTGGTACAAGATGCCTTGGACAAATTAATGATTGGACGTACATCCATCGTCATAGCTCACCGCTTATCAACAATAAGAAATGCAGATAAAATTGTTGTTTTACAAAAAGGGGAAGTTGTAGAAACTGGAAATCACAACCAGCTAATTACAAACGAACAAGGCCTTTATTATAAATTAAATCGCATGCAGTTTGAGTTAATTTAACATAGGCTGTAATTTTCTTAATATTAGCTTAACTTTGGCATGGGGTTTTAAATTTACATTTGGATAATATATTTTTTAAATAGGATGAATTCTGAAAACAGTGCTTTTAAAATTTTACTGGTAGATGACGAGCAAGATATTTTAGATTTTTTAAGCTACAATTTAAATAAAGAAGGATACCAAGTTTTTACTGCTTTAAATGGCAGAGATGCCTTGGAAATAGCCAAAAGAGAAATACCTCATTTAATTGTTTTGGATGTGATGATGCCTGATATGGATGGCATTGATACATGTAGAGAAATTCGATCCATTGCAAGTTTAAAAGAAGTAATGATTACTTTTTTAAGTGCTCGAAATGAAGATTATTCGCAAATTGCTGGTTTTGAAGTAGGAGCTGATGACTATATCACTAAGCCAATTAAACCAAGAGTTTTTACAAGCAGAATCAAAGCATTGCTCAGAAGATTTACACCAAATCAAACTAAAGATGATATGGTAAATCTTGGGGACATCAAAATAGATAAAGAAAAATACACTGTTTATAAAAATGAAATAGAAATAAATTTTCCAAAAAAAGAATTCAAACTTTTATTATTACTTGCAAGTAAACCTGGTAAAGTTTTTACGAGAGAATATATTTTGGAGCAAGTTTGGGGCGATGAAGTTGTGGTAGGAGATAGAACCATTGATGTGCATGTAAGAAAACTTCGTGAAAAACTGGGAGACAATTACGTGAAAACAATAAAAGGAATCGGCTACAAATTTGAGTTCTAATTATTGCTAGACTGAAAATTAAATAAAGTGTAATAGATTACGCTTATTCTTATACTGTATAAAAGATGTTCAGTTTTTTTAGGCATCATAATCCAAAACTCCAGTTATTAGCTCCGAAACAGATGCTCGCATAAAAAATTCAATGTTACGCCATTGAATTCTCTTTTTTATTTCTAGCAAGCGGGATAGCGATAATTAATCCAATGATAAAAAAAGTAATGAGCGATAAAATAGAATTGCGCATACCGCCTGTAAGTTGGCTAATTAAACCAAAAGAGATTGTTCCTAAAATCATTCCCAATTTTTCTAAGACATCATAAAAGCTGAAAAAACTTGTATGGTCATCGGTTTCAGGCAAATATTTAGAGTAAGTTGAACGAGATAAAGACTGCACGCCTCCCATTACTAGGCCTACCAAAAAAGCAACCACATAAAATTCAAATGGCGTATTAACCAATGAGAAAGTGTATATACAAATAAAAATCCAAATGAGGATTGTTGTGATGAGCGTCTTAATATTTCCTATCAGTTTAGATAGCCATGAAAATATAAATGAACCAGCAATACCTACAAACTGAATGATTAAAATACTAATAATTAAGGATGATGTTTTTATTTTTTCGGACTCCTCCCCTATTCCCCAGTCTATTTCATTGCGAGCAAATAAAACAGCCACAACCATGATGGTTTGAACGCCCATATTGTAAAAAAAGTAACTCGATAAAAAACGTTTTAATTGAGGCATTAATTTTATTTGAGTATAAACTTTAGTCAATTCTTTAAATCCTTTATAAAACAAGTCTTTTCTGGCAACTTTTTGATGGTTATGAGATTTTTTTGGTAAAAATCTAAACGTATATTGTGCAAAAATAATCCACCAAAAACCTACGAGTAAAAAGGAGTTTTTAGCTTTAAATCCAGTATGCGTTACTTCATCGTATTTAAAAACGATAATGCCTATTAAGCATATAATTAACAAAATGGAACTTCCAAAATAGCCCAAAGCAAAGCCTCTTGCACTTACCTTATCTTGATTTTCGGGAGAAGCTATTTGAGGTAAATAGGAATTGTAATAAAGCACACTGGCCCAATAACCAATGGTGGCAAGTATAAATGGAACAAAGCTTAACTCTAAATAGTTTTTATCAAAAAAACATAATCCCATACAAGAGATAGCGCCTAAGTAACAGAAAAATTGTAAAAAGAATTTCTTATTTCCTAAATAATCAGCAATGCCACTTAAAATTGGAGATGTTAAAACAACAATAAATAAAGCGAATGCATAAACAAAAGAATATATATTTTGGTTTTCGAATTCAACCCCTAAAAACATAACGTTGTGACTAATTACTTGACCTGTTACAACATCTTTTGTAACAGTTACCGCATCATAAAAATTAGGAAATATAGCAGAAGTTATCACTAAAGGAAAGACAGAATTTGCCCAATCATAAAAAGTCCAGGCCCGAATAATTTTTTGATTATCTATTTGCATGTTTCTTTAATTTGATTTAATAATTTCAAATTCTACCCTACGATTTTTAGCCTTACCATCTTCTGTTTCATTCGAAGCAATAGGTAAAGAACTTCCAAATCCTTTAAAATACAATTTATTTTGTACTCCTTTTTTAATTAAATATTCAAATACCTCGCGAGCCCTTTGCTCTGATAATCTTTGATTTTTAAATTTGCTTCCAGCATTATCCGAATGTCCATTTATTTGTACTTCCATAATTGGGTTTCGAATTAAATACTGAGCCAGTTTATTTAATTCAGGAAAAGATTCGGGTAATATATATGATTTGCCATTTTCAAAAAAAATATTTTTTAAAGAAACTTTCTCTCCAACGGAAATGTTGCTTTTAACAACTAAAACTGAATCTTCTTCCTCATCATCTCCATTTATTCGGAAAGAACCAACAATTTCAACTTTTACTTTTTCAATATTTTCTTTAAACTTCACCAAGGAGATATCATCAATGAAATAATAAGCCTCTTTAAAACCAAATTTAAATTTATTCATACGAACCATGTCTTTTTTAATTTTTGGAGCAAAGTTCCCTACGGTCATATAC
>JBKDJY010000149.1:0-24859 GCA_046345275.1 Bacteroidota bacterium | reverse complement strand
TAGATAGATAGATAGAAAAATCATGTTGAAATAAGAAAAAAATAGCGTATTTTTGAAATACAGATTACAAAAAATCGTTTAATGGGTTCTGCGATTTTTATTCAAATCTCTAAAAATGAATTTTTAGAACCCACCTTAAGTATAAATGTTGGTAGAATTTCAAACATTTTAATCTCTTTCCCCACCCTCCCCGAACAAAAACGCATTGCTTCTTTCTTCACAGTTTTAGACAAGAAAATTGCTGAACTCAAACAAAAGAAAAACCTTTTGGAGCAATACAAAAAAGGGGTAATGCAGAGGCTATTTTTGTCAGAATTAGGATTGGTAGGATTAGAGGATGATAGGATTGATGATGATGATAAAAATGAAAATCCTACAATCGTAAAATCCAATAAATCCAAATTCAGACAATTGAGGTTTAAAGATGACACTTCGACTCCGCTCAGTGCAGGCAATGGAAAGGAATTTCCGAAGTGGGAGAAAAAAAAGTTGGGAGAGATTTGTGAAAAAAAATCGTCAAATATTTCCGCTAATAAAATTGAAGAAAATTTTGGAGAATTTATAATTTATGGAGCTTCTGGTGTTTTGAAAAAGGTTGATTTTTATGAAGAGGAAAATGATTATGTGAGTATTATAAAAGATGGTGCCGGAGTTGGGAGAATTGTTTATTGTAAAGGTAAAAGTTCGGTTTTAGGTACAATGGAAATCATAAAACCAAAAATTGAATTGAACACCTATTTTCTCTATTGTCTTTTAGAAAACATTGATTTTACAAAATACATTACAGGTAGTACAATCCCACACATTTATTTTAAAGATTATAAAAATGAAATATGTGAAATCCCTTGCCTCGAAGAACAAACCAAAATCGCCAATTTTCTTTCTGCACTTGATGAAAAAATAAATCAAACCGAAAATCAAATTCAACAAACCCAACAATGGAAAAAGGGCTTGTTACAAAAAATGTTTGTGTAAAATGTCGGAATTAGGATTTTTAAGATTAAAGGATTTTAGGATTAAAAAATAGAAATGAAAAATATTATATGAAAAATTCAACAGATGGAGATGATGAAATCCTGTCATCACCGAATCCTAAAAATATTAATTCTGACAATAAATGAAATACGAAGATGTAACACATAAAATTATTGGTTGTGCAATGAAAGTGCATAGCACATTGGGAAATGGCTTTCAGGAAGTAATTTACCAAAGAGCATTAGCCATTGAAATGGAGAAGCAAGAATTGAGTTTTAAGCGAGAAATGGAAATGACAATTTTCTACGAAGGCATTGACATTGGCACCAGGCGGGTTGATTTTTTTGTAGAAGAAAATATTATGGTTGAGTTAAAAGCATTGATAAAATTGGAGGATGTGCATTTGGCACAAGCAATGAATTATTGTCAGGCATACAATTTACCAATAGGTTTGCTCATAAATTTTGGTGCAAAAAGTTTAGAATTTAAACGGGTTTATAATCTTACACATCCTGAAAATAAAGAATTTATCAGGATGAAAGGATTTACGGATGGTAAGATAAATGCAGAACGGATTGAAGACAAAGCAATCTTAAAATCATCTAATCTAACAAATCCTAATGCTGACAATAATCCTTCAATCCAACAATCCAACAATTCCTAATTCTGACAAATGAGTAAACAGCCAGAACAAATACTTGAGGAGCAACTTGTAAGTCAACTGCAACGGTTGGGTTATGGCTTGGTGCAATTAAAAGACGAAAAAGATTTAATTAGCAACCTCAAACAGCAATTAGAAAAACACAACAACATACAATTCAGCAAAGCAGAATTTGAAAAAGTGTTGAACATATTAAGCAAAGGTTCAGTATTTGAAAAAGCCAAAACACTTAGAGAAAAACAGCACATTGTAAGAGATAATGGCGACAATCTGTATTTTGAATTTATCAATTCAGAACATTGGTGTCAAAATCAGTTTCAGGTTACGCATCAAATAACTGTTGAAGGCACTTACAAAAACCGTTACGATGTTACCTTGTTGGTAAATGGTTTGCCGTTGGTTCAAATAGAACTCAAACGCAGAGGGTTGGAACTGAAAGAAGCCTTTAATCAAATTAACCGCTATCAGAGGCATTCATTCGGGGCAAATTCTGCCTTGTTTCAATACCTGCAAATATTCATCATCAGCAACGGAGTAAATACAAAGTATTACGCCAACAATAGGCATCAATCTTTCAAACAAACTTTCTATTGGACAGATAAAGAAAACAAACGCCTTACCAATATTCTCAACGGTTTTACAAGTGAGTTTTTAGAACCTTGCCACATCAGTAAAATGATATGCAAATACATTGTGCTGAACGAAACCAACAAAATATTGATGGTGCTTCGTCCGTATCAGTTTTATGCAGTAGAAGCATTGATTGACCGAGTAAAGAACCAGCCTGCAAATTTCCGGCTGGCAGGCACCTACAAAAACGGATATATTTGGCATACCACAGGTTCGGGCAAAACTTTGACATCGTTTAAAGCCAGTCAAATTTTAATGAACCTGCCACAGGTAAAAAAAGTGGTGTTTGTGGTGGACAGAAAAGATTTAGATTACCAAACCAACAAAGAGTTCAACAGTTTTAGCAAAGGTTGTATTGACGGCACTGACAATACCAAACAATTAGTTCAGCAGTTTTCAGACGATACAAAACTCATTGTTACCACTATTCAAAAACTCAATACTGCCATCAGCAAAAAACAGTATTTGAGCAAAATGGAAAAACTGCAAGACGAACGCATTGTTTTTATTTTTGACGAATGCCACCGCAGTCAGTTTGGTGAAACACACAATCGCATCAAAGCATTTTTCAATAATATGCAGTTGTTCGGGTTTACAGGCACTCCGATTTTTGCCGAAAATGCAGTAAAAAATGAATTGGGCAAACGAACTACTACCGAATTGTTTGGCGAATGTTTGCATAAATATGTAATTACCGATGCCATTAAAGACGAAAACGTATTGAAATTTTCAGTTGAATATGTTGGCAGATACACCCTTCGACAAGCTCAGGGTGACAAGCTGAGTGCTACCGAAATTGACATAGAAGTAGAAGACATTGACACCAAAGAGTTGATGGAATCGCCAAAGCGATTAGAAAAAATTACGGATTACATTATTGCCAATCACAACCGCAAAACACATAATCGGGATTTTACAGCAATGTTTTGTGTAAGTAGTGTAGAAACACTGATAAAATATTACGACATCTTTCAACGAAAAAAAGAGGAAGGTCAACACAATCTAAGAATAGCAACCATTTTCAGCTACGCTACTAACGAAGACGATGCAGATGCTAACGGATTTTTGCCCGAAGAACTTTCGGTTGTAGAAGAACCAAGAGCATTGTATGGCTTACAAGCTCACAGCCGTGAAAAGTTGGACGAGTTTATCGGACATTATAATCAAATGTTTGAAACCAAATTTTCGACCAAAGACAGCGAAAGTTTTTACAACTATTACAACGACATTTCTAAGAAAGTAAAAGAACGCAAAATTGATATTTTACTGGTGGTAAATATGTTTCTCACAGGATTTGACAGCCAAACACTGAACACAATGTATGTGGACAAAAACCTGAAATATCACGGACTGATACAAGCCTATTCAAGAACCAACCGTATTTTAAACGAACAAAAATCGCAAGGCAACATTATTGTTTTCCGCAACCTTAAAAACGCCACAGACCAAGCTATTACGCTATTCAGCAACAAAGAAGCGATAGAAGTAATCATCATGAAGCCTTATGAAGATTACACAAAGAAATTCAATGAGGCATATACAGAACTGATAAAAATAACGCCAACCGTAAACAGCGTAAACGATTTAAAAAGCGAAGAAGATGAACTGGAATTCATCAAGGCATTTAGAGAGTTGATGCGAATAAAAAATATTCTCACTGCCTTTGCTGATTTTAAATGGGAAGATTTGGCAATGGCCGAACAGCTTTTTGAAGATTACAAAAGCAAGTATCTTGACTTGTATGACAAGGTAAAAAGCAATCATCAAAAAGAGAAAGTTTCCATTTTAGAAGATGTGGACTTTGAACTGGAATTAATTCATCGTGATGAAATCAATGTGAATTACATCATTCAGTTGCTCATAAAACTAAAAGCCAGCGTTCAGAAAGACGCTACCAAAACAGAAAAGGAAATATTCAATTTGCTCAACAGCGATGCACAATTGCGAAGTAAACGAGAATTGATAGAAAAGTTCATCCAAGAAAACTTGCCAGTTTTAGAAGACACAGACGACATTCCCGAAGCATTCGACAAATTCTGGAATGAAGAACAGCAAAAGGCATTTCATAAATTAGTAAAAGACGAAAACCTTTCAGCCGACAAAACCGAAAAAATAATAGAAGATTATTTGTTTGCCGAAAGAGAGCCGTTGAGAGATGAATTGCTTGAATTGATTGAAGGAAACAAACCAACCGTTTTAGAACGAAAAAAAGTTGGCGATAGAATATTGAGCAAGATTTTAGATTTTGTGGACACATTTATTAACGGAATGACGGGGAAATGAAAACTTTTTTGAGAGAAAAGGAACTGAACAAAAAAGTAAAAACAATATTTTTCAGCCTGTTTATTGGTTATTTGAAACGTTAAAAAATACATCATCCGTCCAAGCTTTGCTGATTGGCTGTTTTCTTATTCTTCAATACTAATATTGGTATGGTTGTAAAGCATAATTTAATTTTGCAAATCAAACTAACATTTGTTCTATTTGATAAATGGTTTTTAAATTATCTTCTGCGAAGGTTTTTGCTATTTGTTACAATTTATTTCACCAAAACAGATAAGCCGCTTTATTAGGCGGCTTATTTATTAATATTTATTTCTTTTGAATTCTATTTTATTTCGAAATTAAATAATTCAGTTCCATTTAATACTCCTTTAAGTTGGTCTCCAATGTAAACAGGGCCTACACCTTCTGGCGTTCCAGTATAAATTAAATCACCAACTTTTAGTGTTACAAATTGCGAAACATAAGCAATTACCTTATCAAATGAAAAAAGCAAATCGCTGGTATTTCCTTTTTGTCTTATTTCGTTATTGATGGTTAGTTCAAAGTTTAAGTTTTGTAAGTTACCTAATTCGCTTTTCTTTAAAAATTTACCAATTGGTGCAGCACCATCAAACGATTTGGCTTTTTCCCAAGGTAAACCTTTTGCTTTGCATTGAGCCTGTAAGTCGCGGGCCGTAAAGTCAATTCCCAAACTTATTTCTTCATAATATTTATAAGCAAAAGCTTCATCAATGTATTTTCCTACTTTCGAAATTTTTAAAACCACCTCAATTTCGTGGTGTAATTCTTTTGTAAAATTTGGGAAATAAAAAGATTCGTTGTTTATTAATAAGGCAGTATCAGGTTTCATAAAAAATACTGGTTCAGTAGGAACTTCGGTTTTCATTTCTTTGGCATGATCCGCGTAATTTCTGCCTATGCAAATTATTTTCATATTTCTAAATTATTGTTTTTTTATTTGTCAGTTGGAATAACTGGTTTATTCATTTGTTTTAGTATTTGAGACAAACATGGATATTTCAATTTACATTTTAATAATTTTCCCATCCTCCATTTCAATAATTCGATGTGTACGATTTGCAAAATCTCCGTCGTGTGTAACTATTAATAATGATTGGTTAAACACTTCCGCTAATTCCTTAAAAACATTGAAAACTATTTCGCCATTTTTTTTATCCAAATTTCCAGTTGGTTCATCGCCGATAACAATAAGTGGTTCATTTATCAAAGCCCTTGCAATGGCAACTCTTTGTTTTTCGCCACCAGACAATTGATTGGGGCTTTTTAAAGCCTCCTTTTCTATACCAAGCAACTTTAATTTTTCTATAGCACGGTGTTTTATTTCTTTTTCAGATACCTTAGCTAATTTTAAAGCAGGAAGCATTACATTTTCTAAAACAGAAAATTCGTTTAATAAATAATGAAACTGAAAAACAAATCCTATCTTTTCATTACGTACCAATGCCAAATCAACTTCCTTTTTCCCTTTCATACTTACGCCATCAATTAATAAATCACCTTCATAATCAGTATCCATTGTTGAAAGTATATATAACAATGTAGATTTGCCACAACCTGATTTCCCTATTACAGAAACAAATTCTCCTTTAAATATTGAAAAGCTAATGTCTTTTAAAACCTTTACTTTTATAGGGTCGTGAAACGATTTTGAAATGCCAACAGCTTCTATAATTTTTTCGTTCATGTTATTTTCCTCTTATAATATCAACAGGATCAACCTTACTTGCTTTAAGCGCTGGAAAGTAACCTGCAAAATAAGTAGTTATAATTGAGAACAAAGTGCTTATTAAATAATACTGAGGATTGTAATCAATAGGGTAAGTTTTTACAGTTGGTAAACTTGCAGTGTTAAATGGTATATTATCAATTACCACACTTAATCCAAAACCGAATAGTAATCCTAGCAAACCACCTATTATTCCAATGCTTAATGCTATTCCAATAAAAATAAAATTCACATCCATACCTGAAAAACCAGTGGCTTTTAAAATTGCAATAGAATCCATTTTATCATAAATCATCATATTTAAAATATTGTAAATACCAAAGCCCGCCACAATCAGTAACACAACGCCAACTGAATAAGAAATAATTGTTCTCACTGAACTCCCAGTCTGAAATTGGGCATTTGCTTCTTGAATGTCTAGAGCATCTACTTTGTAAAGATTTCCAAATTCTTTTGCTAATTGAGGCGCTAATAAAATATCTTTTAGTTTTATTTGTATATCAGTAATATAATTTGTGCCTTTGCCCATTAACTTTTGCGCTGTGCTAAGAGAAGTGAAACTTTGTGTATTATCAAAATCCCTAATACCTGATTGATAATATCCAACTACTTTTAATTTCATTATTTCTCCTCTAGTAGTTGTTACTTGAATTATATCATCTATATCAGCTAACATTTTATCAGCCAACCCTTTTCCTAGAATAATACTGTTTGGAACATCCTTTAAATCCATATAACTGCCCTTATTTACGTAATCACTAAACAAGAATAATTTATTTTCGGATTCTACCTCAATACCATTAATAACGCCTGTTAAATCAACCACCCCGACATTATAAAATACTTGTGCAATTATTTTTGGCGCGATACCCAAAACGCGATGATCTTGTTTAAGAGAATGAATAATAGCTGCGTTGTTACGAATTTCCAATTGCTGATTTTTAGGTTTTATTGAACCCACAAAATTATAATCCGTTTTATAAATTCCGGCCCCATCAATGGGTTGAAATTTTGAAGGTTTAATTTCGTTAAATAAACGAATGTGCGGTGTACGGTTCATTACTAATCCATCCAAAAGTGTATTTAAGCCTGCCATGAAGCTAAGCAACGCAATAAACATGGTAATACTAAATGTTACTCCAAAAGCAGCCACCAAAGTTTGTTTTAAACGAGCTCGCAATAACGAAAAAGATATCCTAGTAATTAGTTTTACGTTCATTTTATAGGATTTACCAATTCATCATTAATAGTAATGCCTGAAATAATTTCAATTTTTTTATAGTCCTTTAAACCTGTTTTTACTTTTATTGTATCGTGTTTGTATTTTATAACAAGCGAATCATTCAACACATAAGCCCTCGGAATCAATAAAACATTTTGTTTTGTTTGTATAACTATACTAGCTTCAAATGTCAAATTTGGATACAATACTTCAGGTGGATTAATAAATTCTGCTTCTACTAAAAAGGTACGGCTCCGCTCATTCATTATCGGGTTTATTTTAGTGACTTTGGCATCAAATACCTTTTCACTATAACTTTCAAGCGTAACTAAAACCCTTAATTCCTTTTTTATTTTTAGAATATCATACTCATCCACTTGCATTTCCAAAATAAAATGTTTTGAGTCACCTATAATGGCCAAAGGTGTTTGTATTCCTACATTCTCTCCTTGCAATTTATTCAGTCTGTAAACAATGCCATCAATATTACTTTTAACAACAAAATCATTTGCGACTTGATTTGAAATTGCAAGATTATTTTTTGATTGCGCTGAATTAAAATCTAACTGACGCTTCAAATCATTGTATCTTACAATAGACGATTTATAAGAATTTTTGGAATTTTCATAAGCTAAGGCGCGCTGCTCCAATTCAATTTTTGTACCAATTTGTTGTTGCCACAGAGCATTCTGTCTGAAATATAAAGCTGAATCATTTCTAAGTTTATCAATAGATAGAAGCATAAAGGATTTTGCTTCATTTAATTTTTCTTGATTAAAATTGATGTTCGCAAAATTTGCAGCAAGCTTGGCATTCTCTTTATTTAATAGTTGAACAGTATTGCTAATACTTAAAATTGGAGAGCCCTTCCTTACAGAGTCGCCCTCAACAACAAATACATTTTTAATTATTCCGTTTACGTTCGCAAATACCTCGTATTGATTTTTACTTTTTACAATTCCAGACGCGTAAATTGACTCGGTGATTGATTCGATTGTTGGTTTAGTTTTTTCGATTTTACTCGAGCATGAAACAACAAAAAGTGACAGTATTATCTTAAATATTTTCATTTTTATAAATTATTTTTTTATTTTCATATGGAATAACCTGTTTAGTTATTTGAATTAGTACTTGAGGCTAACATGGGTATTTCATAATGGTTAACTTTTTTATTTAGTGATACGTCATACAAACTTTACTTACGTTTGTTTTTATAGGAGTACGACCTTTCCATAATAAAAGAGTTGATTAAAAATATAACTAATTGCTATATTTACCACAAAATTAGAATCCTTTTTTAATGAACAATACAAATTTTGATATAATTGTTGTAGGAGGAGGAATTGTTGGTTTGGCTACAGCCTATAAACTTAGTCAGCACAACCCAAACCTAACGATATTAGTTTTAGAAAAAGAAGCAGAAGTTGCGAGCCATCAAACAGGTCATAATTCGGGAGTAATTCATTCAGGAATCTATTATAAACCTGGATCTTATAAAGCCATTAAATGTGTTGAAGGCAGACGTGAGTTAGTTGCTTTTGCTAAAGAGCATCATATTCCTCATGATATATGTGGTAAAATAATCGTTGCAACAGATCAAAGTGAATTAGCACATCTAAATAAGGTTTTTAATAATGGTGTTGCGAATGGTGTTGAAGGAATTGAAATGATTGATGCTAATAGAATTAAACAAATTGAGCCACATTGTAAAGGTATTGCTGCTATTTGGGTTCCTTGCACTGGCATTATAGATTATGTAGACGTGGCACGTAAATATGTAGAACTCATCCATCAAAAAAACAATGGGAGTAAGGTTTTAACAAGCCATGAAGTATTAGACTTTATAAAAAAAGATAACACCACTGACGTCGTAACTCAAAAAGGAACCTTTAATGCAAAATACATTATATCTTGCGCAGGCCTGCAAGCAGATAGAATTACTAAAAAAGACAAAGTTAAATCAGATTCAGCAATTGTAGGCTTTCGAGGCGACTATTATGATTTAACTGAAAAAGGAAGAAAAAAGGTTAAAAATTTAATTTATCCAGTTCCAAATCCTGAGTTTCCTTTTTTAGGCGTACATTTTACAAGGATGATAAAAGGTGGAGTAGAGTGTGGGCCAAATGCTGTTTTTGTTTTTGATAGAGAAGGGTATAGCAAAACAGCATTTAGTTTTAGAGATACATTTGCAGCATTTGCTTTTATTGGAACATGGAAATTTTTCAAGAAGCATTGGCGTTTTGGAATTGATGAGTATCGAGGTGCTTTTAGCAAAGTTTATTTTTTAAATCGCCTCAGAAAATTAATTCCTGATTTACAATTGGATGATATTGAACCTTCTAGATGCGGCATTAGAGCAATGGCTTTAGGTCCTAAAGGAGATATGTTAGATGATTTCAAAATCGAGTTTAAGGGAAATTCATTGCATGTTATCAATTCGCCATCGCCTGCTGCAACAGCCTCACTAGCATACGGAAATGAAATTGCCTTGCAAGCAAAAAAGTATTTTAATTTATAAATTTTATCTACCAGCAATCAAATTAAAATATCAGATTATTATGTTACACCACAATGTCTTTAACAATATTTAAAGCCTATTTCCGTTCTTAAGCAAGTGCCAAAAAATACAGTTTATATTTTTTTATTTTTTTTACTTTCAAAAATAGGAATTAGCCAAACGGCAACTATTTATGGAACAGTTAAAGATGCATATGGTGAGCCTGTTCCGGACGTTCAGATAGCAGTATTAGAAGATGGTTCGAATATAACCACAACCGATAATAATGGAAATTATTTTTTAGCAATTCCCGCAGGTAAAGAGATTACGGTAACCATTTATAGCATGGGTTATAAGCAGTTTAACAAAAAAATTAATGCAATCATAAACGAAAAGATTAACCTAAGCGCAATAATTAATGCGAAAGAATTTAAACCTATAGAAATTGTTTCAGAAAATCGAGAAGTAGAATCCATTCACCTTGATCCAAAAATATTTATCAATATCCCAAATCCAGGCGGTGGAATTGAAGGGCTCTTAAAAACACAAATTGGTGTAAGCAGCAATAACGAATTATCAAGTGGTTATTCGGTAAGAGGAGGAAACTTTGATGAAAATTTGGTTTACGTTAATGATATTGAAGTATATCGTCCATTTTTAGCCAGAAGTGGGCAGCAAGAAGGATTAAGTTTTGCAAATCCTGAAATGGTAAGTAATATTAATTTTTCTCCTGGAGGTTTTGAAGCTAAATACGGAGATAAATTATCATCCGCATTGGATATTACGTATAAAAAACCGTTGAAATTTAACGGCTCTGCTAGCGGTAGTTTTTTAGGTGGAGCATTAAATTTAGAGGGTGTTTCTAAAAATAGAATTGTTGCTTGGAGCATAGGATCCAGATATAGAACAAATTCTTATCTTCTTAGAACGCTTGATGTAAAAGGGGATTACCGCCCTCAATTTTATGACGTTCAAACTTTTATCACTTTTACATTAGATGAAAAATGGACCATCGAATTTTTGGGCAACATTGCAAATAATAAATATACGGTGAGCCCAACAGACAGGGAAACCACTTTTGGCACGGTTAATGATGCAGTTCAGTTAAAGATATTGTTAGACGGAAAAGAGGAAACAAGCTATAATACATTCATGGCGGGTGTATCTTCGACCTATAGACCAAATTCAAAAACAAAATTAAAATTTATTACATCTGCCTATAATGCTCAAGAAGAAGAGAAATTTACCTCCCTAGGTCAGTATGAAATAAATCAGTTAGAGGTAGATTTTTCGAAAGATAATTTTGGAAAAGTGGCTTTTAAAAGAGGATCTGGATCATTTTTAAATTATGGAAGAAATGAAATTAATGCAACAGTTATTAATATTGAACATAAAGGCACAAGGTATTTATCAAAAAATAATGAGTTATTATGGGGTTTACGTTTTCAGCACGAAATTATTAACGATAAATTAAGTGAATGGAATACGGTCGATTCAGCAGGATATGTAAGGCCTTATAATAAAAATGAAATTAATTTGTCGGATGTCGTTAAAACTAAATTAAATATTGAAAGTAATAGAACGCAAGGATATATTCAATATTCAAAGCACATATTGTTGCATGATTCATCAAAACTCACTTTTACTGGTGGGTTAAGAGCAAATTTTTGGGATTTTAATGGGCAAACGGTTACATCGCCTCGACTGACGTTTGCATATAAACCAAATTGGAAAAAAGATTTTTTATTTAAGTTGTCATGGGGATATTATTATCAACCTCCTTTCTATAGAGAAATGAGGGGTTTTGATGGAAAATTAAATCAACAAATTAAAGCACAACAATCTATTCATTATCTGTTGTCTTCAGATTACAATTTAAATATGTGGAATAGACCTTTTAAAATAATTGTTGCTGGTTATTATAAGGATTTGAAAAACTTAATTCCTTATGAAATTGATAATACCCGACTTCGTTATTTTGCAAAAAACAATTCTGTTGGTTACGCAACAGGCTTAGATGTTAGAATTAATGGCGAATTTGTAAAAGGAACGGAGTCTTGGGCTACGATTGGTTTTTTGAAAACCATGGAAAACATCATTGACGATAGAGTTGTAACTTATTATAATGCCAAAGGAGATACCATCAAACCAGGAGTTACCTTTGATACAAAAGTAACGGATAGCAGTGTCGTAAATCCAGGGTATATCCCTCGTCCGACAGACCAGCGGATTACATTTGGTATGTTTTTTCAAGACTATCTTCCTAAATTACCAAATTGTAAAATGTATTTAAATTTTCAGTTTGGAACTGGTTTGCCATTTGGCCCACCTGATCATGTGCGTTGGAAACAAATATTTAGAATGCCTCCTTATAGAAGAGTGGATGTTGGCTTTGCTTATCAAATCATCAAGGAGGGAGATGTTTTACCTAAAAAAAATCCTTTTAGACATCTAAAAGGTTTGTTTATTAGTGTTGAAATTTTTAATTTATTACAAATCAATAATACCGTTTCATACACTTGGGTAACAGACGTTACAAATAGGCAATATGCAGTCCCCAATTACTTAACTGGTCGGCAGATAAATTTAAAATTTCAAGTTAAGTTTTAATTAGATTTCCCCCTTCCGATTTTTAGGTTGGTCTTTAAACTTTAAAATGATTATAATTGTAACTTGTTTTATAATTGGAAAATAGCCTTATTAGAAAAACATTTTAGAAATAGATTCATTTTTACAATGATTATTTCAATAATTGTTTTAACAGGATTTGCATCCTTATTGTCTTATATTGAAACTTTACAAGGACATTTGATTTATGACCCAATTTTAAATTTTATTAAACCACGAGATGTTTCCTATTTTATTTTTTTTGTAACTTATTTAACAGCTTTAATTGCCTTGGTTTATGCATTTTTATCGCCTTATAATTTCTTACATCTTGTTCAAATGTACATTTTACTAACCTTATTAAGGATGTTAAATCTGTTTTTTATACCACTGGAAACACCAACAGCCATCATTCCTTTACATGACCAATTATTTTCTCGTCAGTTTTATCCTGGTGCTGAAAATTTAAAGTACTTAGTATTTAGCGGACATGCTGCTACTTTATTTTTATTTTACTTTTTTACGGTCAATAAATTTTTAAAGTATTTGTTTTTGTTATCAGCCATCTGTGTGTCGGTTGGAATGATTATTCAACATGTTCATCACACCTATGATGTGGTAGTAGCGCCAATTTTTGCTTATATATCTTATAAATTAATTGTAAAGTTTTCTAAGCATTATTATGCTGAGGCTAAAAATTAAAAATATTAAAAATACTTTTTGATATAATTTTCAAATTTTTCAATATCTAAAATAGTGATATTGCTTCCTTTAATTTCAATTAAATTCTCATGTTTAAAATCACTTAATGTTCTAATTAATGATTCGGTTGCAGTACCAACTATATTTGCCAAATCCTCTCTTGAAATAGAAATATTAAATTTATCCTTAGAGTTTATTTTGTATTGTTTTTCAAGTTTAACCAAGGCTTCAGCTACTCTTTTTTTCACACTGCTATAAGCCATTTTAATAAGTTGCTGTTCTTTTTCTTCAACATCGTTTGAAAGTAGTTTGATAAATTTTTTCATGACCCCAACATTGTTGTTTAGTAGTGCATAAAAATCTTCTTTCGGAATTAATACCACACTCGAATCTTCTATGGCTTCTGCACTTTCATGATAAGGTATCTCATCTAAAAGACTGGTATATCCAAAAAAATCGCCTTCTTTTAGTAAGGTTGTAATCAGTTCTTTTCCATACTCATGTGACCTAAATGTTTTTACTTTTCCTTTTTGAAGTAAGAATAAATAATTAGGATTAAAGCCTTCTGAATAAATTAATTCTTTCTTTTTATATTTTTTTACTTTTGCTGAATCACTTAAACTTTTTAATTCCAATATAGATTTTGCGTCATCCATAAAAGTATTTATTCCGTTTTCATCTCTTGAATATTCTTTTTTTAACGCATCTGATTTTTTCAATCGTCCTTCCACTGCTTTTAAAAGTTCAATGTCATCAAAAGGTTTAGTAACGTAATCGTCGGCACCCATTTCCATTCCTTTTCTAAAGTCATTTTTTTCTGATTTTGCAGTCAAAAATATAAAAGGAATAGCAGCAGTTTTTGGATTTTTACTTAATAAATGGATGACGCCATAACCATCCAAAACTGGCATCATGATGTCACAAATAATTAAATCAACCAGTTTGGTATTTGCAAGTTCAACTCCTTTTTTTCCGTTTTCAGCTTGTAAAACTTTATACTGTGCAAGTTCTAATATTTCAGCTGTATTTTCCCTTACTTCTGTATTGTCTTCAATTAATAAGATTGTTTTCATTGATCAATGGTATTGTAATGTTAAATGTTGTGCCTTTGTTTAATTCGCTATTAAAAGTAATTGTTCCATTTAAAATTTCGATATACTTCGCCACGATGTTTAAACCTAAGCCTGTACCTTCAATATTTAAAACATTTTTAGCTCTAAAAAAACGTTGAAATAAATTTTTTTGTTCTTCAAGAGGAATACCAATACCATTATCTTTTACAATTATTTTTAAATCAGAATGTGACGTAATGGATTTGATATCGATGGTTTTATTTTCGCTAGAAAATTTGCTAGCGTTCGAAACTAAATTAATGATGATGTTTTTTATAAATTGAGGATCACAATCAAACTCTTCTAAGCCTTCGTGTTTATAAAGGATGGATTGTCCTTTTTTAAAAAAGTTACTGAGTTCATTAATGCTTTCATTAATAGATAATGGAATGTTTAAATTAACTCTATTAACGGATATTTTACCTTCTTCTAATTTTCCAGCAGATAAAAAATCATTTAAAATTAAAGTCATATTTGAAACTGCTGATTTAATTCGGTTGACATGTTTTTCGCGTTTCTCATCTTCTTCCTCTTTTTTGTATTTCCCTATTAATGAAGCTGAAGATAAGATGGTACTTAATGGTGTTCTAAATTCATGAGATGCCATTGTTACAAATCGAGATTTCATTTCATTTAATTCTTATTCTTTTACAAGAGCGGTGCTTAATTCTTGTTTAGAAATTTCAAGTTGATACATCGTTTCTTTTAAAATTTTTGTGCGTTCCTCAACTTTTAATTCTAAATTAGAATTCATTTGTGTGATTTTTTCTTCTGTTAATTTTCTTTCAGAAACATCAATAATGAAGCAAATAACAAATTGTTCATTCTCCATTTTATAATGACTTAAACTAATTTCAACAGGTAATTCTTCTCCATTTTTCTTTTTCCCAAATAAATCCACGCCTTTTCCCATAGCTCTTGGATGTGGGTTTTGGTAAAAACTATTTCGATGTTTTTCGTGAGATTGATTAAATCGGTTTGGAACTAATATTTCAATTTTTTGATTAATTAATTCACCATTGTCATAACCAAATAATTTTTCTGCACTGGGATTTATTTTAACTATTTTTCCAGAATTATCTGAAATTACGATTCCTTCTGTAGCGTATTCAAACAATGCTTTTAAGCTTTCCATTTTAAAGAATTATAATTTAAGATAAATTAAATGATTCTTGTTTGTTTGGGATGACAACATCATTGTATTTTTCGTTCACCAACTTTTCTTTTAAAGAAATTTTTGCTTCTAGATCGCCATGAACTAAAAATATTTTTTTTAATTTTTCTTTATTTTGACAAGATAAAAAACGAATTAACTCATTATAATCGGCATGAGCGCTATAGGAATCAATGATTTCAATTTCTGCATTTACATCATATTCTTCTCCAAATATTTTTACCTTTTTTGCACCTTCTCTTATTTTACCGCCCAGGGAATTTGGCGTACAATATCCTAAAATTAGAACTGTATTTTTTGAATCTGAAATATTATTTTTTAAATGGTGTTTAATCCTCCCGGCATCCATCATTCCAGAGGCAGAAATTATAATACAGGGTTCATCACTTGTATTTAAAGCAATAGATTCTTCTTTTTCTCTAATATATTTTAAATTGCTAAACCCAAAAGGATCAGGATCTACTTTAATATATTCCTGAAGGTTTTGATTAAAACAAGTTACACTTTCTCTCATGATATCAGTAACGTTGGTAGATAGAGGACTATCAACATATATTTTAATATAGGGTAATAAATTTTTGTTTTTTAGTTTATCTAAGATGTAAACAATTTCTTGAGTTCTGCCTAAACTAAAAGCTGGTATAATTAGTTTACCTTTTTTTTCTATACAAGTATGTTTTACAATATTTAATAAATGCAATTCAGCGTCAATATTAGCTTCATGTAATTTGTCTCCATAAGTTGATTCACAAATGATATAATCAGCTTGAGGAAAAACTTCAGGATCTTTTAACAGTAAGTCGTTATATTTTCCAACATCTCCAGTGTATGTTAAGTTTATGACCTTATTGACTTTATCTTTTATTTTTAAATTAACAACTGCGCTTCCGAGAATATGCCCTGCATCAGTAAAATTTAAAACAACTTCTTCATTCAAAATAAAATCAGCATGATACGGAACTGTTTTAAAATGTTTTAAACAACGGTCTACATCTTTGGTAGTATATAATGGCAACAGTAGAACCTGACCTCTTTGCTCTCTTTTTTTATTAACGTATTTAATATCTAATTCATGTATTTTTGCACTATCATAAAGTAAAACTTCAACAACTTTAAGAGTTGGAGGTGTGCAATAAATTGAACCTAAAAAACCTTCCTTTACTAATAATGGTAAATTACCTGAATGATCAATATGCGCATGTGATAAAATAACAACATCTATTTTTGAAGGATCAAAATTTAAATTTCGATTCAGAAAATCTGTTTCTTTTCCCATTCCTTGATATAAACCACAATCTAACAAAATTGTAAAGTCTTTTTCTGTTTTTATCAAATGCTTGCTACCAGTAACGGTTTCTGTAGCGCCTAAAAATTTAACTTGCATCTAGCAAATATAATAGATATAAGGACATTAATATTGATAAAAATCATATTTAATCCTGACAATGAATGCATCATTAACATTACCCTTCAAATACTTTTGATTTAAAATTTTAACGATGAGTACAATTTTAGTTCCAGTTGATTTTTCTGAAACTTCAGATAATGCCACGAAGTACGCAATTGAATTAGCAAATCATTTATCGGCCAACCTTACATTGCTTCATGTTGATTCTATACCATTGGTAAATAATGAATTTCAAGATTTATCGATGGCAATAGTTAATAACAGAGAAAATTATTTGAAATTATTGAACGAGAAAGCTGATGATATAAAGAAAGAAAAAAAATTACGTGGCGAGATAAATTATTTTGCAGAAACTGGCGATCTCAATAATACCATTGGGTTTTTTATCAAGGAAAAAAATATTGATTTTATAGTCATGGGAGTGAGTGGACATCATACTAAAATTGGCAAGTTTGTATTGGGTAGTAATGCCGTTTCAGTTTCCAGAGAAAGCAATATTCCTGTTTTCATTATTCCAAAAGATTGTCAGTTTAAAAAAATTAAAAATATTTCTTACGCAAGTGAATATGATGCTGGGGTTGAGGAGTATAAAGCATTAGCTCAGGTAAAAAACATCAATGCTATTTTCGGATCTCAATTATTTGTTATTCATGTTATACCTGCGGATCATTTAATAAATGAACAAGAATCTAAAATAGACGATTTTGTAGAACAAAAATTAAATCAAATAAGTCATCGCACGTTTATTTTAACTGGCAACAATGTTTCCAAAACAATTGTTGATTTTATCAAAGCACACCAAATTGACTTGGTTATTGTAGAACAAAAGGAACATTCTTTTTTACAAAATTTATTTAGAGTTAGCACTACTAAAGAATTAGCTTTCAACAGTCCAGTTCCTTTATTAACTATTCCTAACTAATACCTCACCGTTAATTTTTTTATACCTTGGAAGTTATAGAAAAACAAATTTGTTATCATTGTGGCGAGGATGCTTCAAAAACTAATTTTCATATTGAAGAGAAATTTTTTTGTTGCAGAGGTTGCCAAACCGTATTTGAAATAATCAATAAAAATGATTTATGTTCTTATTATGATATTGAAAATAGGCCAGGAATAAATCAAAAGCAGGAAATAAGAAAAGGAAAATATGATTTTTTAGATGACGAAAATGTGATCAAAAAATTAACTCATTTCCAAGACGATAACCATCAACATGTTATTTTTTATTTGCCTCAAATGCATTGTGCTTCTTGTATTTGGATTTTAGAGCAATTAAATAAAATTGATTTAGGAATTATAAAATCTCAAGTTAATTTCATTAAAAAAGAAGTTACAATTATCTATCATTATCATAAAACCTCCTTAAAGAAAGTTGCTGAAACATTAACAAATATTGGTTATGAGCCACATATTAGTTTAAATGATTTAAGTTCGAGTAAAATAAAAAAATATGATACCACAAGAATCGTTAAACTAGGAATTGCCGGTTTTTGTTTTGGAAATATTATGATGTTAAGCTTTCCTGAATACTTTTCATTGGATGAAACAGATGATATTGGACTTAAATTTTGGTTTAATTATTTGAATTTAGGTTTAGCCTTACCAGTTTTTTTTTATTCAGCCTCTGAGTTTTTTGTCTCAGGATATAAAGGCCTCCGACAAAAACACTTAAATATTGATGCGCCGATTGCCTTGGCAATACTCATCACTTTTTTAAGAAGTGTTTATGAAATTATTTCTAATACAGGTTCTGGTTATTTAGATTCTATGACTGGCATCGTATTTTTTATGTTGATTGGTCGCTACTTTCAAAATAAAACATATCAAAGTATTTCTTTTGAACGCGATTTTACTTCTTATTTTCCATTAGGCGTAAGCGTTGTTAATTCTGATGGTTCAGAAAAACAAATTTCTGTTTCTGAATTAAAAGTTGGCAACCGAATTAAAATACATCATCAAGAAATTATTCCAGCTGACGCCATTTTGTTTTTTGGGAAAGCAAATATTGATTATAGTTTTGTAACAGGTGAATCCGTTCCTGTTGAAAAAACAATTGGTGAAATTATCTATGCAGGAGGAAAACAAACTTCAGGTGCCATTGAGTTAGAAGTTGTGAAAGAAGTTTCTCAAAGTTATTTAACGCAATTGTGGAATAATGAAACTTTTACAGATCAAGAAAAAGAAATTAAACCTTCGTTCATTGAAGGCTTGAGTAAATATTTTACTTACATATTATTTTCAATCGCGTTTTGTGCAGCCATTTTTTGGATCATAAACGATTCGTCAAAAGTTTGGAATGCGTTTACAGCCGTATTGATTGTTGCTTGTCCATGTGCCTTGTTATTAAGCGCCACATTTACCAATGCTAATATGATTCGCATTCTTAATCAATATAAGTTGTATGTAAAAAATGCTTTTGTGATAGAAAAAATGAGAAATATTGATACGATTGTATTTGATAAAACAGGAACCATTACCGAACAAGGAGTTTGTGAAATTACATTTCATGGAAATGATTTAACCAAAGAACAATCCCAATTAATTAGATCACTCGCTCAACAATCCAATCATCCATTAAGCAAAAATATTGTTGGATTTTTACCAAGAGGTAAAAATATTTCTGTCAAAAATTTTCAAGAGATAAATGGTTTGGGATTGTCAGGATTAATCAATCATCAATTAATAAAAATAGGATCTTCAGATTTTATTTTAGGAAAAAGTTTAAATAAAAAACACTTAGGGAGTACCGTTTATGTCAGCATCAATGAGCAATTTATGGGTAGTTTTGTAATAAAAAATAATTACAGAAAAGGATTAGAACATGTGATTGCATCTTTGAAAAAAGTATATGATTTAAAAATTTTGTCTGGTGACAATGCTTCTGAAGAAGTTTATTTAAGAACAATTTTTGGAAATAATGCCGACATGTTGTTCAATCAAAAACCCTTGGATAAATTAAATTTTATAAAAGACCTTCAACATAAACATAAAAAAGTTTTAATGATTGGTGATGGATTAAATGACGCTGGTGCATTAAAAAAAAGTGATGTAGGAATTGCGATTAGTGATCATATAAATAATTTTTCACCCGCTTGTGATGCCATTTTGAGTGGTGAAAATTTTTATATGTTAAAAGAACTAATTGATTATTGTCGAAAACAAAAACCAATTATTCTATCCTGTTTTGCACTTTCAATTTTGTATAATTTCATTGGTTTATTTTTTGCCGTTCAGGGTGATTTAGCACCTGTTATCGCCGCTATATTAATGCCTATAAGCTCAGTCAGTATCGTTTTATTAACAACGAGTTTAAGTTCTTATTTAGAAAAAACCATTTTGTCTGTTAAATCACCCTTATGAAAGTTTTTAGTAAAAACAGCTTAAATCACTATTCATTTAAATTTCATAACGTTGTAAATCAACATTTTTGAACTGGAACAGCAATAAGTTTTTTATTTTTATCAAGATTTAAAAACAGATTAACTGTTTTAGTACAAAACTTACATTATTTATCAGATACAATTGTGTTAAAGTTCGTATTTGATTTATGGAGTAACTTTTTTAAAAATAATATTTTGCCCCCTTTGATTTAAGGTCATTTCTTGTTTAATTGGATTGAAAATTAATTGAACGCCAACTTTTTCTGATTTAAATTTATGAATTTCAAAAGCTTCTAAATCGAAAGATGGTTGTGCGGTAGCTTGAGCAATTAAGCTAATGCCATTTTTTGTGATTTTTATATCCAGTGGAATTTCGGCATTTCTATATAATCCTAAATACTTATCCAATTCGTCTACAGTAATATTAAATTTTGTAAATACTGGCATCGTATAAGGCTTATTATAATAGATATTTAAAAGGCCGTAAACAATTAAGTCTTTTGGGTAAACTTCGCCATTGCTGAGATAGCAAATACTCACGCTGTCGTCTGGAAAATAAATTAATGTGCTGCGAAAACCATCTATTCCGCCTGTATGCCCATACCCTTTTCTTTTATAGTAAGGAATTTCTAGAAGGCCCATCCCAAAACCTTGATTAATGGTTTTCATTTGTTCGAGACTACTTTGATTAATTAATTTGTAGGAAAATAATTGTTGAATAAACGTATTTAAATCAAAAGGCGTAGAAACAATATTACCGGCCGCTCCTAGCACAACTGAATTTGTTTCTTCTTGTATTTTCCATTGGTTGTTGATGAATGAATACGAACTACATTGATTATCTTTAAGTTCATTCGTTTGTTTTACATCCGTGTTTTTTAATTTCAAAGGGTTGGTAATTTTTTCTTCTAAAACAGTTTTATAATTTTTTTTATAAAGTTGCTCAATTATATAGCCTAATAATATATAATTACTATTAGCGTATTCAGTTTTTTCGTTTGGTTTAAATTTAGGAGTGGCTTTGTAATACGAATTTAAATATTCTTCTTTAGTTAATGGTTTGGATATGTTTGTTAAATATAAACTATCGTTTTGCAGATTGGCGATTGGCGGGCTTTTCAGCACAGAAGTTTGTTCGGAGAACTGAACTTTCGAATACCTCAAAACTGTCAAGCGGAGACGGAACCCCGCCTATTGCCAATGTGCTGTTATAGGGCGTTTTTCTTTCTGTTGTCATAATGTCGTCAATGTGTTAAATACACCGTCAATCACATTTGCCATGCGTCTAATGTCAAGCGTTTCCATTGTGTCAGTTGGTTCGTGATAATTGTTGTTTCTGAAAAAGGATGTGTCTGTAATCATTAATGCACTAAAACCAAATTTCCAATAATTCAAATGGTCGGAAAAGTCAATGCCTGGTAAAACTGGTGGAGCAGTAAACTTTTTTGTCCTGATGGCTTTTGTTGCTTTATACTTTCGACAAAATTTTCTTGTGAATTGTCCAGCACTAAACTTTTTTACAAGGGTTATATAGTTTCCTTTATTGCCATAGAAAAGCGAAAGTAGTCCTATAGGATATGATTGTGATTTTTTCTCGTCTTTAAAGTAGCCAATCATTTCAAGTGAAATCATTCCGTAAACTTCTGTCTTGTTGTCAACAAGAGATTTTGCATGAATGTAGCTGCCCATATATTCAGTCCTAAAATATGGAGGTTCTTCCAAAGAGTAAGCAACAAGGTCAAGGCGTTGATTTAATTTTTGTCCTTTTAACAGTCGGGAAAGTTCAAGTAGCCCAACAACACCGCTTGCATTGTCGTCAGCTCCTTCTTGATTGTCGCAAACGTCATAATGTGCTCCAACAATAATTCTCTTTTTATTTTCTATCCCAAATGAACAGATTACATTTTTATAAACTTGTCCATTTACTGAATATTCTTGTATGAAAATGCTGTCTGAATATTGACAAAAAACAGATTTAATATATTCCGCTGTCTTGTTAAGTTGGTCAATGTTTTTGTATGTCCTGAATTTTCCTGTTTTTGTTATAGAAGTCAAATGTGTTTTAATTATTGTCGTGTCCGCAATGGTCGTTGCGAAACAATAACTTGTCACAAGTATAAATGTAAAGGTCGCTATGAATTTATGTCGTTTCATTGTCTGTTGTGTGTCGTCCTAAAATGCCCTATAACTTGCAGATAATCGTACAAGCCGCTTTGATGATATAACATTTGTTTAATGGTAATATCTTTTGCATAGGGAATTTTAGGATAAAATTTATCCAACGTTGTAATAAGAGATAATTTTTTACCCTCAATTAATTGCAAAATTAAAACAGAAGTAAATATTTTAGTAATAGAAGCAATACGGTATTTACTACTATCGTTTGATAATTGTTTCACGTTATTATTAATGGTTGAATAACCAAATGATTTATGGTATTGAACTATATGGTGTTTTGTAATACATACCGAACCCATACCTTTATTAGATGCATTTAAGTAATTTAAAAATGAATCTAATTTACTGCTATGTATTTGCTGCGCATTAAGCGTAAAATGAAAAAAATTAAAACATAAAAATATTAGTGATAATATTTTAAAATTAGCTTTGGTTGATTTTGATGAATTCATTATTTAATAGTTTATTTAAATATTTTTTGTTGAAAGAAATGTAATATGACTCCTTATCTAAATCTATTTTAAGACAATATCCAGATGACATGACATACCCAATGTCACCTTTTAAATTATATCTCAATCCAAAGCCACCAAATTCTTTTAATGCATTTATTTGTTCAATTTTAATTTGCCTTATTTCTTTCAATAAAATTGTTTTTTTTATAAATAAAAAACTAACGCTTAAATAATCATTATTGATTATTAATTTTTGTGGAGCTCTTAATAAAACAAATAAACTTAAAATAAAAATTATAAAACTTATGAGAATATAAATATTTATATTTTTAATACCAACTTGATAAACTACAAAAAATAGTATTACAAACACCAAAGACAAAATAGCAATTGTAGTAGAAAAGTTAAATCTATGTTTAATTTTAATCATATAGCTATTGCAATTACCCCTGCGCCTTTAAACTTTATTGACAAGAAATTAACCTAACATCAATTTATTTTTTTTAATTTGATTTCGGTAAATAAAATTACTCCTAATAAAATAACAACTATTGAAATAGCTTCGAAAAGTAGAATATATTTAATGTCAATGTTGATTAAAAAAACGATAATCAAAATTAGGCCAAAAATTAAAATTGAATAAAATAAGGCATTTGTAAAAATTTTATTAGCATAATCCCATATTTTTTGATTTTCCATAGACTTACTTGTCCTATATCCATAAAAAGCATTTATGTGTTTTGGAGGAAATAATTTAAATATGATAGAAACAATAAATATTGTTACATAAATAAGAAAAGAATGTAGCTTTGGATCTTTCATTTAGTTTTAAAATTAATAATTTTATTTGGATTAACGAGGTAAAATATTAAGCCAGATAACATTACAAGAAAGAAACTGACCAAGCCAAAGTAAACTATGAAAAAAGAATGAAATATAACTGCTAAAATGAATAATTTACTTCTATACTTTTTATCAGACAAGAATGCAAAAGATAAAATTATTTCTATAATAATTACCCCCCAAGTTATTACTCCACTAATAATTGGATTAGAAATAATAAACATGGTAATTCTCTCTAAGTTTGGTGACATTCTAAAAAAAGACGAATTTAACCAATAATAAATAGCAGTTCCATTAACCCATTCAGTTACATTGAATTTACCAACTGCGGCATGAAAATAAATTACACACATTTGAATTCGTATTAATTTACGAACTACGTTTGATAAAATAATTTTTTGCCATTTAATATTTTCAATTCTGATATTTTGCCAATGCCAAATTCTATTATCAAAAATAAAAATCGGAATTAACATTAATGATATATTTGAAGCTATCTGGTCTCCTCCATCAACACAAGAAGACGAATTAATAAAACTATATTGTATCCACCAATGAATGACACAAAATAAAGATGGTAAAAAACCAATTGAAGTAATAAAAAGTAATGTAATCGCAATGTAGTACATAACTTTTATTTTACTTATGCCTAATAGCAAAAAAAAATTTAAAGAGTTGTAAATAGATTCAATTTTTAAAAGTGAATTTACAGGGACTCCCTTCATGTGTGGAAACAAATCATATGGGCTATTAAATGAAAGAGTTAACAACAAACTACAACTTAACAATGTTCTTGCTAATCCAAATAAATTTGTGTATAAATTATAGTTGAAATTTTCTTCAATTGATTTGTAAGATTTTTTGATTATAAAGTTATAGGATTAATCGTTTAAAATGCAAATTCTTTTATATTAATAGGTTCTGTTTTAATCATCCTATCAATTAGTTTGTGGAATGCTGTATTCAGGTGGTTTCGTCG
>JBKDJY010000148.1:0-49603 GCA_046345275.1 Bacteroidota bacterium | reverse complement strand
GATTTTGAGTCCATTTCCTTTTGAAGTTTAGGTAAGATAAGACTTCTAAGCTATGGACTCTATTTTTATGGGGAATCTTTATTTCGTGCTTTTACACTTTATAAGTGATTTATTTCACTCATAATCATGGTTTTATGAAATGTTTGAATTATTTTTGGGGAAACTCCAGTAAAATAAAAAAAGTTAATTGTACAACATAAAATCCTGTAGCTGTTGAATTAGATTTTTGCGCTATTATTTTTTGAAAAATAAGATTTAAAATGAAAGATATCACAAACCAAGCGACGTAATTTTGAATTGGGATGATATGATGCCGCCAGTACCAAAAATCCAAATTGGAAGCACTTTGCTCAATAAAATAATCAAGTATTACCATCAAAAACGCTGAGATTGTAGCATTAAAATAGGTACTTGAGGTTTTAAAAATTAAAGAAGTACTATAAATCAAAAGAGCCCAATTAACTATTAAAATCAAAGGCACGTTGAAGAGTTTAGTTCCAAAAGCATTACCATAAAAATAATGTCCAAAAATATAACCAGTTTTTACGCCTAATACTTCAATACAAAAACCAAAAATTCCAATTAATAATAAACTACCATAAAACTTAATATGAGTTTGTTTGCAAGTGTATAAAACTAAACCAAAAGATAACAATAAATTAACTGAGCTTAATTTTTTAAATTGATGAAAGTCCAATAAAAACCCAACTAATCCAATCAAATGGAACACAACAATCAAAACAAGGGGAATATTTTTTTTAATGGTTTTCATTTTATTTTTGAAAGTCAAAGTTAATTAAAAATGGAAACATGGTTGCACGAAATTACTATATTTGATCGCTATAATTAAATCATGGAAAAACAAAAAGCACCATTCATCAATAGAGAAATTAGTTGGTTATCATTTAATGAAAGGGTTTTACAAGAGGCGTCGGATAAATTAACACCCTTAATAGAACGACTTAAATTTTTAGGAATTTTCAGCAACAATCGTGATGAATTTTACAGAGTTCGAGTGGCTA
This sequence comes from Bacteroidota bacterium, assembly GCA_046345275.1. Taxonomy (GTDB): domain Bacteria; phylum Bacteroidota; class Bacteroidia; order B-17B0; family Aurantibacillaceae; genus UBA4416. The sequence continues at coordinate 48,581 of JBKDJY010000148.1, read as the reverse complement.
CCATCAACCGATTGAGTAAATTAGGTAAAAAAGCAAGAATCATTTATGGTGAAGACCCAAAAGAATTATTGGTACAACTTCAAAAAAAAGTAATTGAACAACAAAACCATTTTGAGAAAATATATTCAGATCTTTTAATCCAACTTGCTAAAAAAAATGTTTTTATTATCAATGAAAAACAGTTGAACCAAAAACAAGCATTGTATGTAAAAGATTATTTCAGAAATAAAGTTATCTCTACTTTGTTTCCAATATTGGTTGACGAAAACAAACCTTTTCCCTATATGAAAGACAAGTCGGGATACTTGTTTGTGAGACTAATAGGAAATACTTCTGTTAAGAAAAGTAAATATGCACTCATAGAAATACCCGCCAGTTCATCAAGTAGGTTTGTTATTTTACCGTCAGAGAGACAAAAAGAATACATTATTTTATTGGACGATGTGATTAGGTTTAATGTTAATGAAATTTTTTCAGTATTTGGATATACAGCGAAAGAGGCCATTAATATTAAGCTTACCCGTGATGCGGAATTAGATATTGATCAAGATGTAAGTAAAAGTATGCTTGAAAAAATTTCAAAAAGTGTAAAGGATCGCAAAAAGGGATTGCCAGTTCGTTTTGTTTATGACAATACAATGAGCAGAGAAATGCTCAGTTTTATTATGAAAAAACTTGGAATGGATAAAAAAGACAACGCCATACCTGGTGGGCGATATCATAATTTTAAAGATTTTATCAAATTCCCAACGGTTGGACATAATAATTTAGTATTTAATCATCCTCGGCCTTTGGATCATAAATACTTATATAAAATAAACCAAAGCATTTTAAGTGTCATAAGGCAAAAAGATATTTTATTGCATTATCCTTATCACACGTTTAATCACATTATCACCCTATTGCGAGAAGCTTCTCTAGACCCTACCGTTGAATCCATAAAAATTACTTTTTACCGCATTGCTGATTCCTCTAAAATTGCAAATGCATTAATTAACGCCATTAAAAACGGAAAAAAAGTAACTGTATTAGTTGAATTGCAAGCTCGTTTTGATGAAGAAAATAATATTTATTGGGCAAATAAATTACAAGAAGAAGGAGCAACGGTTATTTATGGAGTACCTGGCCTAAAAGTTCATAGCAAATTATTTTTGATTACAGCTCGTTTTGCTGGAAAAGAAATTAAATATGCACACATAGGTACAGGTAATTTTAATGAAAATACAGCTCGGGTTTATACCGATTTTAGTTTATTAACTGCTGACAATAATATCACGAGCGAAATTTCGATGATTTTTGATTTTTACAGTAATAATTTTAAAACAGGCACATACAAAAATCTTGCTGTTGCACCTTTTTTTATGAGACAAACATTTATCAATTTAATTGATAAAGAAATTGCAAATGCAAAGGCTCAAAAAACAGCTTATATGATTTTAAAGATGAATAGCTTGGTGGATAAAGAGATGATTGAGAAGCTCTATGAAGCATCACAAGCTGGAGTAAAAATCACGTTGATTGTGAGAGGCATTTGCTCTTTGGTAACAGAAATAGAAGGGTTTAGTGATCATATTAAAGCTTATAGTATTGTAGATAAATACTTAGAACACGCAAGGGTATTTATTTTTGCCAATGAAGGAGACGAAAAAATATATATTTCGTCCGCAGATTGGATGAGTAGAAATCTTGATAGCAGAAGCGAAGTTGCCGTTCCTATTTTATCCACAGAAATTAAAAAACAAATCAGAGACATTATTAATATTCAATTATCAGGAAATACAAAGGTGAGAATACTTGATAGACTTCAACAAAATTTATATGTAAAACCCAAACAAAATGAAAAAAAAATCCGGGTACAAGATGAAGTTTATCAATACTTATTGAAAGACAAAGAAACGTATTTAAGATCTTTATCTCAATCAAAAACAACAAAAGCACCATGATATTTGCTGCAATAGATATTGGTAGCAATGCCATGAGATTGTTATTTTGTAGGGCTTATGAAGTAAAAGGAAAACCACATTTCTCGAAAGAAGAATTGATTCGATTGCCGATTCGCTTGGGGGAAGATGTATTTATTAACGGAAAAATATCCGAGAAAAAAATACAAAAACTAGTTACTGCAATGCGTGCATTCCATGAATTAATAAAGGTATATGAGGTTGATGCGTTTAGAGCAGTTGCTACAAGTGCCATGCGAGATGCTTCAAACAGTAATGAAGTCATTGAATTAATTAAAAAAGAAACTGACATACAAATTGAAATAATTGATGGTAAAGTTGAGGCACAACTGGTTTTTTCAAATCATATTGAAGAAATGTTGAATCCAAAGCATGCTTATATGTATATAGATGTAGGGGGAGGAAGCACAGAACTTACTTTATACCACAACCAAAAAGTCATTGCCTCTAAGTCGTTTAACATTGGAACAGTAAGGATGCTTTTGGATAAAGTAGAAAAAGAGGAATGGGAATTAATGAAGGACTGGATAAAAAAAGTTACAATAGGAGTTTATCCCATTCATGCCATTGGTTCTGGTGGAAACATTAATAAGATCTACAAAATGACAAAAAAGGATAATAATTATATTAGTTATAATAAACTAAAGGGGATTTATGAAATGTTAAACTCATATTCTTACGATGAAAGAGTTGATGTTTTAGGTCTTAAGCCAGATAGGGCAGACGTTATTGTAAATGCTTCTAAAATATTTATCACGATTATGAAAACAGGAAATATTGAAGCCATTTTTGTTCCTCAAATTGGTTTATCAGATGGTATCATACATGAGCTTTATGAAAAGTATAAAAATAATAGTTCTATTAAAATTTCATAAATAGATTACGATTCAGATATACAACATATAATTTCCTATTTTGAAATAACAGTTATAAAACTAAAAAATACGAAGATGAATAAATGGATCATCATGCTTTTGAGTTTATTAATTTTTTGTTCTTTTGTTTTTCAAAAGGATAAGAGTTTTAAAACAATTTTATTAAAAGACAAAAATGTTATCGTTAAAGTCGACGAGTTTGAAAACATCTATGTGATTGATAAAAACGAAATTTTAAAATATAATTCTTCTGGTAATTTAGTGAAGTCGTTTAGCACAAAGCGTTATGGAAGCATTGATTTTGTTGATGTAACAAACCCACTAAAAATTTTAGTTTACTATAAAGATTTTCAGCAAATATTATTTTTAGATAATCAACTTACTGCTTCAAGTAATATGATATCATTAGAAGATTTAGGACTTGAACAAACAAGTTTGGTGTGCAAATCTGCAAATAATAGTTTTTGGTTGTATAATAAACAAAACAACTCTTTGTTGAGATATAGCGAAAAATCAAAACAATTGGTAAAAATTGAAAACATCACAAGAATTTTAAACGTTGAATTGAAGCCCAATTTTATGTTGGAACGAAATAATTATCTTTATTTAAATTGTCCAAATGAAGGAATATTGGTATTTGATATTTACGGCTCATTTCTGAAAACAATTCCAATTACCCAGGTTTCAGAATTTGAAATTCTTAATAACCGTGTTGTATATTTTACAAAAAAAACAATACACGAGTACGACTCACAAACATTTGCTACTGCAACAAAAGAATTTTCGGATACTTTATTAAAAACAGTGTATTGGGAAGGTGAAAATTTTTTTAAAGTTTTTCAAGATTCAATTGTCAAAGAACCTGTGCCTTAGGTTCGAGCAAAATTAATTCAGTAAGTCAAATTCGTTTTTTATAAAATCAGCCAATTCTTTTACATATGTTGGCGAAAAATCAAATTTTATTCCAGCTGCTTCGTAAATTTCTGGAATTGTTTTAGTGTAACCTAAGCTTAGTGCTTTTTTATAATCATCAAAAAAGAATTATTTAAAGTATCATGGAAACTCTGTTTCAGAACGGTAAAGTTTTAAGGAATCGCAACAGGTAACAGATAAGAATCGTTTCTAACGGACCTCGTAATCATTTGCAACGAAGACTTTTTATAGGTGATTTTGTAACGCGCACAACAAATAATGATATTTGTTATGACGAGTGAATAGTTATAAAATTGCAAACGTAAAGCATTCGTATTTTTTAATATTATCGGTTATTAATTTTAAATGTATTTATAGGAAAAGAATTTAGTTGTTTGTTAGCTACCGAGAATTTATCTTAAAGCTTAAATGACTTCACTATCATTATAATATTTTTATAATGGCTAAATATAAGGGCATCCAAATTGTAATATTTAAAGAAAATGTAATTGCTAAAGCCATTGGAATGTAAAGGCCAGGGTTTGATTTGGGTGCAGCTAATTTCATAGCAGCGGTGAGTTTCTAAATAATTTTGAAAAAACATCTATTACTAAAAATCTACTTTCAAATAAAATAAAGGTAAAAAGCCCAATTGATAATTTTTGATAAGTGGATTGTTATTAGTGCTGGCAGGATCTGGCGCGTAACTTAAGGCTAAAACATTTTTAGTGTTCATCACATTTACCAAATCTAGAGCTATTTCGTACGCCACTTTTTTAGCATTAATTTTGTAAGCTATTCGCAAATCCAAACGGTTGTATGGATTAAATTGTAATGTGTTTACTTTATTGTCATCCGCCACCACATCCATTACCGCATTGCTCGCTGAAATATTTACTGGCGAATAAAGTTTGCCTCCACCATAAGTAAATTTAGCAGAAACAGTGATGGCGTTTTTTTTGGACTTACCAACTTCATAATCCAATCCAGCTAACACATTCATCATGTATCTTCCATTAAAATCAGTATTAAATATTTTACCATTGCTCGCTTTAAACTTACTATCAAATAAACTGGCTGAGTATAGAAAAAAATAATGCTTGCTAAATAACTTTTCCAAAGTAAATTCCAAACCATAGTTATAACCAGTGCCTTTATTTTCCATCGTGTATATGGGGAAAAATCGATTAAAGCTGGCGCCTCTATTGAGTAATGAAACGCCTGAAGGAACAGCGTAAATTGGTACGCTCCAAAGGTATTGATAGTACGCTTCAATTTTTGTTCTGATTGATTTTGAAACTTGATAATCATAACCCAAAACTGCGTGTTGGCTTTTGGTAAAATCTAAATTTTTGTTGTCAGATATTTTTGTTGAGTTCCCATATGTTTTTCCGTCTCTTACCAAACTATCAGGTACAGCAAAATAAATATACGTTGCCTGCATTTGACTGTGCATCCCATAAGCCAAACTAATATTTTGATTTGGTTTAAATTGATATTTGATGCTCGCTCGTGGCTCAATCACATAATGATTATTTAAGGAAAGGTATTGTGAAAACAATCCTAAGTTCGTACTCCATTTTTCATTAAACTGATGCACATAAGCCACATAAGGCTGCAATAAATAAAAATTTGATTTATTATCTATTCTGGTTTTAAAAGGCTTGCTATTAATGTAATTAGCAATGGTGTCATACAATGAATTGATTTTAACTTCGTCATAAAAATCAACTTGAAAGGCATTTGCAAAAAAGCCAATTTTAAAAATATTTTTAGGATTTATTTTATGTTTGATGTACCAAGCCAAAGTTGTTTTTCCTTCATAAAAATTATATCCTAATATTTTTGGCAGCGTATCATTTGGTTTAAAATTATCGTCTCTTAAAATTAAATCGTGTTTCACATTTAAACCTTGTCCACTATAAGCCAAAGAGGTTTTCATTAAAGTTTTGTTGTTTAATGCATAACTGTGATTTAAGATACCAACGCCCATTTGAGATGCAAAATATTGATCACGGTTTAAATCCCCATACAAATCATTAGGCCTCTGCAATTGCTTACTTAATATGATCTTTATAATACTAGCACCACCAATGGCACTGAATGAAAAAACGCCTGTTTTTTTTGTAGGGAAATTTAATCTAATTGCACCGTCTTGGTATTGAGGTACTGCGCTTGTACCTAGTTTAATATTTAAAAATGATAATAAATTTAATGTTGAGTATCTGTAATTAATAAAATAGCTACTTCCTTTTTCTTTATTAATAGGGCCTTCAAGAGATAATTCAGTTCCTAGTATTCCAAATTGAAAAGTGCGTTCATGTTTTTGGTTATTGCCATTTCGCATTTTCAAATCAAACACACCTCCCAAAGCATTTCCATAATTTGCAGGAAAAGCTCCTGTATAAAATTCCGAATTGGCTAAATATTTATTATTGATAATTGCGGTAGGACCTCCCGCAGAACCCGCTACTGCAAAGTGATTTGGATTAGGAATATCAATTTCTTCCAAACGCCATAACAATCCAGCAGGAGAATTTCCTCTAACAACAATATCATTTCTACTATCATTAGTGCCTTGCACCCCAGCAAAATTAGAAGCCATCCGCGCAGGATCTTGCCTTGAACCAGGGTAACGCTCAGTTTCTTCAATACTAAATGTTTTTACATTAACAGATTGCATATCGGCGACAATATCTTTACTCTCTTCAACCAATACTTCACCCGTTTGAATAAGGGACTCTTCTAATTCAATTGATAAAAAAACTTCTTTACCAGAAGTTATAATGATGCCATTAAGCGGAATGGTATTGTATCCAAATAAACTGATTAAAAAATTTCTACGTCCAACTTTTATTCCTTCTAATTTAAAATAACCTTTATCATCTGTTGAAGTTACCTGAGGGTTTGTTGAATCGTTCATTAATCTTACAATGGCGCCAGGTAATCCTTTTAAATTTAACTTATCAATCACTTGCCCCCTCACGGTTTGCGTATAATTTACTTGTGCTTTTAATATTACACAGGTTGTAATAAAAATAAATGTTGCTATTTTTTTTATCATCAATTAAAAATTTTCAATTTATAAATATACGCTTGCGTCTAATTTCATTTGTTTAATCATGCTAATTAAGCCATTTGCGCGTGTTGGAGACAAGTGTTCTGTTAAACCAATTTTTTTTATGAAATCTAATTCTGCATTTACAATTTCTTCAGGTAAATGATTTGATAAAACCCTTACCATTAAAGCCACCATTCCTTTGGTGATGATGGCATCACAATCAGCCGTGAAAATTACTTTATCATCAACCTTTTCTGAATGCAGCCATACTTTACTTTGGCAACCTTTAATCAACCTTTCTTCAGTTTTATACTGATCTTTAATTTTTGGTAAATGCTTTCCAAGTTCAATTAAGTGTTCGTACTTCCCTTCCCAATCATCGCCAAACAAATCGAACTCTTCAATTATTTCATTTTCTATTTCATGAATCGTCATGCTGCAAAAATACATTCATTTATCAATTACATGCCTAACATTAATTAATTTATTTAATCATTAAGCTATTGGTTTTAAATGATTTAAGATACCTCGATAAAAACAGTAAGAATTATCAATGATAATGTGATGAAGGTTAATAACTTTGTTTATTATTAATTGTAAAATCATATTAAAATTATTTTTTTAGCACATTAGATTTTTAGTTAAGTATGAGAATTGGATTAGATATCATGGGAGGAGATTTTGCTCCTAACAACTGTTTAGATGGTGCGATTTTGGCATTAAATTTTTTACCTTCTTCAGTAAAAATTGTATTAATTGGTGATAGCCAAAAAGCCAAAAACTATTTGAAAGAAAAAAATGTGTCGGACACTCAATTTGATTTTGTTCATACCAATGATATCATTGAAATGGGTGAGCATCCTACAAAAGCATTTTCTCAAAAACCAGAAAGTAGCATCGCCATTGGTTTTAAATTATTGAAAGAAAATAATATTCAAGCTTTTGCCAGTGCTGGCAATACTGGTGCCATGTTAGTCGGTTCAATGTTCTCTGTAAAATCAGTGCCAGGCGTTATCCGTCCTTGCATCACCTCTGTATTACCAAAAGCAAATGGAGGTTTTGGTATCATTTTAGATGTTGGCACCAATGCCGATTGCAAGCCAGATGTATTATATCAATTTGCTATTTTAGGATCGATCTTTGCACAAGATGTTTATAAAATCAATCAGCCAAAAGTGGGGTTATTAAATATTGGTGAAGAACCTGAAAAAGGAAATTTGGTAACACAAGCAACTCACGCCATGATGAAAGGAACAAAAGATTTTAATTTTATTGGCAATGTTGAAGGCTCTGAAGTTTTTGGAGATAAAGCTGATGTCATCGTATGCGAAGGATTTACTGGAAATGTACTATTAAAAACAGCGGAAGCATTTTATTCTTTGATAAAAAGTCGGGATCGTAGCGACGACTATTTCGACCGATTTAACTACGAGCTTTATGGTGGTACACCTATTTTAGGTATCAATTCAAATGTGATGATTGCACATGGAAAATCTACACCCCTAGCTTTTAAAAACATGCTTGTTTTAACAAAAGATATTATAGAAGCAAACTTAAATGAGAAAATTAAAACTGCATTTCAATAATGATTAAAGCTTCAATTACTGCCATTGGCGGGCACGTTCCTGATTTTGTAATGACAAATGATGAGTTGGCTAAATTTGTTGATACAAATGATGAATGGATTACTTCTCGCACTGGCATTAAAGAAAGAAGAGTTTTAAATGAACCAGGAAAAGCTACTTCTGACATGATGGTAATTGCCATTGAAGAACTTTTAAAAAAACGCGGAATCTCAGCATCTGAAATTGATTTATTAATCGTTGGAACCATCACTGGCGACTATATTTTTCCAAGTACCGCAAATATTATTTGTGATAAAATCGGCGCAAAAAATGCTTGGGGCTATGATTTAGCTGCCGCTTGTTCAGGTTTTATTTTTGGTTTAGCAACTGGTTCTCAATTTATCGAAACGGGTAGATACAAAAAAGTTATTGTTGCAGGCGTTGACAAAATGAGTACCATTTTGAATTATGAAGATCGTACAACCTGCGTTATTTTTGGAGATGGCGGTGGTGCCGTATTGCTTGAGCCAACTGAAGATGGATTGGGGATTCAAGATTTTATTTTGAAAAGTGATGGTGCAGGAAGAAATTTTTTATTTCAACCAGCTGGCGGATCATTAAATCCTCCAACACATGATACAATTGATAAAAGAATGCATTATGTGCATCAAGAAGGACAAGCGGTATTTAAAAATGCAGTTGTTAATATGGCCGAAATAAGTGCTGAAATAATGAGTAAGAATAATTTAAATCCGGAAGATATTGCTTGGCTTGCTCCACACCAAGCCAATAAACGCATTTGCGAAGCGACTGCCAATCGCATGGGATTAAATCCTGATAAAATGTTGATGAATATTGAACGCTATGGCAACACAACCGCTGGCACCATTCCTCTTTTATTGTGGGATTATGAAAAAAAATTTAAAAAAGGTGATAACATCATTTTATCAGCATTTGGCGGTGGTTTTACTTGGGGCTCTGTTTGGATAAAATGGAGCTATGATGGTTCTAAAATTGGTAAATAAAAACTTCATATGTCACATGATAATTGGAGATAATTCGACATTATCAAGTGGACGAATCCATCATCTTAATTTGAAATTTTAAATCATTATTTCAAAGCTTCAATTATTTTTTCAGCCAATTCAACTCCTATCCGTTCTTGTGCTTCATTCGTTGCTGCGCCAATATGCGGTGTTAAGGAAATTTTTGGATGCTTTAACAAAGTGTCGTTTGGTGTAGGTTCATTTTCAAAAACATCTAAACAGGCATGAGCAATTTTACCAGAGTTTAATCCTGATACTAAATCTGTTTCATCGATAACACCACCACGAGATGCATTAACTAAAATAACACCATCTTTCATGTGAGCAATCTCTTTTTTAGTAATCATGTTTCCGCCAGGAACGTGTAAAGTAATCACATCAGACTTTGAAAGTAACTCGTTCAGCGCGACAGTGGTAATTTTCACTTCTACACCTGAAGTTCCTTGAATGTCTAATTTTAAAACAGCTTCTTTTACAAATGGATCATACGCTAAAACTTTCATTCCACTTCCCAAAGCAATTTTAGCGGTATATTGGCCAATTCTTCCAAATCCTATGATGCCAATGGTTTTATCTCTTAATTCAATTCCTTTGGAATAATTTTTTTTTAAGTCATTAAATTTTGTGTTTCCAATGATAGGCATTTGCCTATTACTGTCATACAAAAAACGAACTGCATTAAATAAATGAGCAAAAACTAATTCAGCAACTGAATTACTTGACGCTGCTGGCGTATTAATCACTTGTATGTTTTTGGAACGGACATATTCAACATCAATATTATCCATCCCCACACCCCCTCTTCCAATTACTTTTAAATTTGGGCAAGCATCAATGATGTCTTTTCTAACCTTAGTGGCACTGCGAACGGTTAATGCCACATATCCTTTTTCGTTTATCTCTTTTGCTAAATTTTCTTGCGCCACATTTTGAGTTATAACCGTATAACCCGCTTTTTCTAAGATACTTTTTCCTACTGCATCTATGCCATCATTGGCTAAAATTAATTTACTCATAAAGTTTATTTTAATTGTTCGATGATTGTTTCAATACTCATTCCTTCAGCTTCTGCCTTGTAATTACGAATAATACGGTGTCGTAATATTGAATTGGCAACAGCCTTTACATCTTCAATATCTGGGCTATATTTACCATTGATCGCTGCATGGCATTTTGCTCCCAAAACCAAAAACTGTGATGCTCTTGGGCCAGCGCCCCATGCTAAATATTTTTTTGAAATTTCTGAACTAAATTGAGAATTTAAACGTGTTTTGTTTACCAATTTTACAGCGTATGCCAATACATTTTCAGCAACAGGCATTTTACGAATCAAGTTTTGAAAAAATATAATTTCTTCTGCCGAAATAATTTTTTTTAATTCAATTTTTCTATCTGCTGTGGTATTTTTCACAACATCTAGTTCTTCTTCAAAACTAGGGTAGTCCAGCCAAATGTTAAACATAAAACGATCAAGTTGGGCTTCTGGTAATGGATACGTTCCTTCTTGTTCAATTGGATTTTGAGTAGCTAGCACAAAAAAAGGATTTCCCAAATCATATTTTTTTCCAGCAGTTGTTACACTTCGCTCTTGCATGGCTTCAAGCAAAGCAGCTTGTGTTTTTGGAGGTGTTCTGTTGATTTCATCTGCCAAAACAATATTAGCAAACAAAGGACCTTTAATGAATTTAAAATTTCTTTGCTCGTCTAATATTTCCGAACCGATAATATCACTGGGCATTAAATCGGGTGTAAATTGTATGCGGCTAAATGATAAGCCGAGTACATCAGAAATTGTATTTACCAATAGTGTTTTTGCTAAGCCAGGTACACCAACCAACAAACAATGTCCTTTGCAAAAAATTGAAATCAAAACATTTTTAATTGTTTCTTGTTGTCCTACAATGACTTTACTGATTTCCGAATTGAGTTCTTTGTATTTCAAAACAAAGGCATCTAGCGCCTCTACGTCGTCTTTATAATTCATCGTTTTTTTGATAAAATTACAATTTTAGTTGAGTTGTTTAAAATTTTTTTCGTTTTCGTTTTTCATGTCTTTTTTTTTAAGATAAACTTCATCAATTCAGAAAGAATGAATACAATTAATGCTATTCCCCCTAGAAATAAGATAGGAATAATAATACTTTCAAGGTATTTCCTAAAAAACATTTTAGCAATCAAAACTATACAGCATATTGCAATTGAATAATTTGAAGCTTTTATCCAAAACTCTATTTTTTCATTATTTATTACCTTTTGCGTTACGGGGATCCTAGAGCCCAATCGTTAAAAAAAATATAAATTTCTTTTTTCTATCAAATTTATACCAATTATAATAGTATTTATGTGCGTTAAAAACGCACTTCTAAAACGTCCTCGTTTCCGCTTCGCTCAAACAAGGACGAGAGGGTGTATTAAATCAAAAACCCCTAAAAGCTTTGCTATCAAGGGTTTTGTTTGTTTTAGTTGTGGTACCTCCAGGAATCGAACCAGGGACACACAGATTTTCAGTCTGTTGCTCTACCGACTGAGCTAAGGTACCTTCAATTAGGGCAGCAAATTTAGTAGAAATATCTGTATTCCAAAAAAAAACTTAAAAAAGCCTAAATTCAATGGCGGCATAAAGTATTTATCTATTTTTACACTCTTTTGAATTTAGTAATAGATATAGGAAATACATGCACAAAAACCGCTTTATATAGTGGTGAAGGCTTGGTTGAATTCTTAATTCTTAAGACTCCTGAAGATGTCTTTCAAACCAATTTAATCAAGAACTGCAAGCAAATTATTGTTGGAAGTGTAAAAAATGACATTGATTTTTTTCTTTCTGATCTTTCTAAATCTAAACCAAGTACTTTATTTACAACTTTAACCAAAATTCCAATTCAAAATAAATATCAATCGCTTTCAACTTTGGGTTCAGATAGAATTGCAGCGTCAATTGGCGCATTTTACCTCTATCCAAATAAAAATGTGCTTGTTATTGATGCAGGAACTTGCATTAAATATAATTTCACAAATTCCAGCAATCAATATTTAGGTGGTGCTATTTCACCAGGCATCGAAATGCGATTTAAAGCATTAAATCAATTCACTGCAAAATTACCACTTGTTGAAATTGATGTAAATTTTAATTCTCTCATAGGAGATTCAACACAAAACTCAATATTATCAGGCATCTTAAATGGCACCATTGCAGAAATTGATGGTATAATTCATCTCTATAAACTAAAATTTCCAGATTTAATTTGTGTTTTAACTGGAGGCAATTCTCAATACTTGGCGAATCATTTAAAAAATAGCATCTTTACCCACCAAAATTTAGTATTAAAAGGATTAAACGATATTTTAAATTATAATCTTGAAGACAATAGCATCTAAATTAAAAATAAATATTTTTTTATTTTTTTTCATCATTGGTATCAATGTTTTATCTCAGGCCCAAATTCTCACGTCCAGCCCTTATTCTAGATATGGTCTTGGTGAGTTAAATTCACAAACTTTTGCAGGGCAAGCAGCCATGGGAAATTCCTTTATTGCATATCAATTAGATAGCATCGCACCATTCTTTATAAATATTGCCAATCCTGCCAGTTTAGCTGGCCTAAAATTAACAGTCTTTGAATTAGGAGGACAAATCCAATTTACTAACATAAGTAACTCAACATCATTTGTCAAAAAAACAAATTCTAATTTTTCTTACGGTTCAATTGGATTCCCATTAAAAAAATTTGGTGGGGCTGCTTTTGGTGTCATGCCATATAGCACAGCAGGTTATAAAATTACATCTTTACAAGATCAATCTGGTATTGGCTCTATAAAATATATATACAATGGCGATGGCGGTATAAACAAAGCTTTTATTGGTTTAGGAGTTAAGCCATTTAAGAAGTTTGAAAATAAATTATTTAAATTAAATTTAGCCGATTCAACCGATACGCTAAAACAAATTGCAAAGAATAAAAGAAAAAAAATTTATAAACAATTCATTTCAAACATTTCAATTGGAGCAACAGCTAATTATCTGTTTGGATCTATTAATCAAACTACGGATTTAATTTATCCATCTTCCACTCTCTATTTTAATTCAAAAAGACAAAGATCCACTCAAGTCAATGATTTTGTTTTCAATGGTGGCATTCAAACAAATTTCACAATTGATTCCGTAAGATCTAGAGGAAAAAGACGAGCGTTAAAACAAAAGGTAATTATAGGAACTGGTTTTTTTATTAATACTCCTGCAAGTTTAAAAGCGAAAGAAAATAATATTGTTTACAATTATTCCTTAGATGGTTTCGGCACAGAAAGACCTAAAGACACTGTTCTAAATTCAGAAAATCGTTCAGGAACTATTAAGCTTCCTATCGAAATAGGGTTTGGATTATCCTTTAAAAAAGGAGAAAAATTAACCATCTTACTAGATGCTTCTAAAACCAATTGGAGTGACTATAAAAATTTTGATTCACCTAATACTGAATTTACAAATAGTTATAGACTATCCGCAGGATTGAATTATGTACCAAATAAATTGGCTTTTGGAGCTTCAAATTACATTAAACGCATTCATTACCGAATTGGCGCATCTTACACTAGTGGTTATTTAGATTTAAAAAATACGAAAATTAGAAACTATTCAATAACTGCTGGTTTAGGCTTACCTGTGGGCATTGGAAGGTTTGATGAAATTGGTATTGTAAATATTTCGGCTCAATTTGGTAAACTTGGTACTACAACCAATAATTTATTACTGGAAGAATACGTGCGTCTGAATATAGGCTTTACATTTAACAAACGATGGTTTATTAAATTCAAATACGATTAATTCATTTTAAAATGAATAAATTATTTTCAAACATATTCATTTTAATTTTTATTACTTTTTTAGGCTCTTGCCAAACTAATAGAGACAAAGTACTGGCCTTTGGTAACAAAAAAATTATCCCTTCACAAACTGGTAAAAATATTACCATGTTTTATTCAGATTCAACAATTTTAAAAATTAAATTAATCACACCACTTATGTTAATGTACGATAAAGGTGTAAAGGAACCCTTTACTGTTTTGCCAAATGGTGTGTTTGTTAAATTTTTTGAGGATGGAAAAGAATCAACCTCATTAAAAGGTAATTACGCTATCCGATATGAAATAACTCAAAAAATGATCATAAAATATAATGTGGAAATTATAAACCTAAAAGGCGAGAAATTAAACACAGAATCCCTCGTGTGGGATGAACAAAAAAGGAAAATAACCACTGATGCCTATGTTAAAATCACAACAGCAAAAGAAGAAATAACAGGTACAGGCCTTGAAGCCAATCAAGATTTTACCCAATATGAAATCAAAAATGTAATTGGCAAAATTAATATTGAAGAAAATGATTTGTAATTGTCAAGTAGCAATGTTTCAGAAAAATAAACACTGATAAGAAAATGCTCAGAATATATTTGACCTTCAGGCTTACGACAATATTATTTAATGATCCCAATAGAAAAAATATAATATACCATGAATAAATTTTTTAGAATTCTCGAAATCACTTGGCTCATAGTAGCCATCTCAACAGGACTTATCTCGGTCTACTTTTTATTACTTAAGGATCAAGGCAACGCTTTATTTTTTGTATTTACTTTCATTATTGCTAGCATCATGTATCTATTGAGAAAATATCAGCGCAAAAACCAACAAAAAGTAAATGAACACAACGCCAAATTAAAGTGAATCAAATTCAACAGTCTTTTGCAAAAAATAAGGTTTTATTGAGCTTATTCGGAATTAATCAAAATAATGGGCGTAATTAAAATAATAACTTTCGATATTTAAGCAATAATTTTATCTTTGCATTCCTTAAATTAATAATTATATCATGAGTGTTTTAGAAAAAATTCGTAGTAAAACAGGTCTTTTAGTTTCAATAATAGGTTTGGCACTTATTATTTTTGTTTTAGAAAGTTTATTAGGTTCTGGTAGTGCTTTATTTACAAGTAACGATACGTTAGTTGGTAAAATCGCTGGAGACAAAATTGATTACACTACTTTTAATAATAAAGTTAATGAAATCACATTTCAATGGCAACAAAATAACCAAGGTGCAGCAATTGATGACCAAACAAAAGAACAAATTGTCCAATCTGTTTGGGGTCAAATGATTAATGAAAGAACAGTAAAAGCAGAATTTAAAAAATTAGGATTAATAATCCCTTCCGAAGAATTATTTGATTTAATGCTTGTAAATCCGCACGAAACGATTTTACAACAATTCACAGATCCACAAACAAAACAAATTAATGAAAATTTCAGAAAACCAGACGGATCGTTTGATGTCGCAAAATTACGTCAACTTGTTGCTGGGATGCCAGTTGATCAAGAAAAAACATGGAAACAATTAGAAAAGCAAGTGGAGGATGTGCGTACTGCGGAGAAATATAATGCGTTAATAAAAAAAGCAATATATGTTACAACTGCAGAAGCAAAAGACGCATACATTGCTCAAAACAAGAAGAAGAATGTTAGTTTTGTTTTGAAACGTTACTCTGCTATTTCTGACTCTGCTGTGAAAATTACTGATGATGAAATTAATGCTTATCATAATGCCCATAAAAATGAGTATTTAATTAAAGAACCAGTGCGTAAAATTGAATATGTAGCTTACGATGTGACACCATCTAAAAAAGATTATGAGGATTTACAAAATGATGCAAAGCGAGTTGCAGAGCAGTTTAAGACAATCGGTTTAAAAGAAGATTCTTCATACATTGCTCAAGAAAGCGACAATGCACAAGTTAATATTTCAAATTATCGCAAAGAAAATATGATTATAACTGATTCGTCAGTTTTTAAATCACCCAAAGGCACAGTGTTTGGACCATATACAGAGGGAACATTTATAAAAATCTATAAATTATCAAATATTAAATCAATTGCCGACTCAGCAAAAGTTCGTCATATTTTAATTGGATTTAAAAATGCTAAAACTCAAAAAGATAGAAGTCCTGCCATAGCAAAGCGAATAGCAGATAGTATATTGGTTTTATTAAAAGCAAAAGTTGCAAATTTTGATACCCTTGTAAAAAACATATCAGATGATTTAGGATCTGTAGAAAAAGGAGGAGATTATGGTTGGTTTGACGAAAATAAAGGATTTGTTGACCCATTTAAGAATGCAGGCTTAGAAGGTGTCGTTGGTAACATATCCATTGTTCCTACTCAATTTGGTTTCCACATTATAGAGGTATTAAACGTTTCAAAAGGACGTCATAATTCTTACACTGTGGCACAAATTTCAAAAATGATTACGCCAAGTGTTGAAACAACTCAAGAATATTATAAAAAAGCGACTGATTTTGCTGGAAAAAATAAAACGACTGAAGATTTTAATAAAGCAGTAGAAGCTGAGAAATTAAATAAGAGAATTTTAGAAAATATTAAAGAAAGCGACAAACAGTTTCCTGGAGGTTTAGATGATGCTAAATCATTGGTACAGTGGATATATAAAGCTAAAAAGGGTGATGTATCAGATGCGATTGAATTTAAAGATCGTTTTATCGTTGCTAACCTAGTCAGTGTAAAAGACAAGGGAATTGCCCCACTTGAAGAAGTACTAGATGAGGTTAAACCAAAAGCCATTAGAGATAAAAAAGCAGAATTGTTTATTTCGGAATTTAAAACCAAGGTTGGTAATTCATCATCCATTGAAAATATAGGATTAAAAATGGGCTTAAATGTTGAGAAAGCCGAAGGCTTAGATTTTGTAGCATATAACGTTTCTAATATTGGCAGAGAAGATGCCTTAGTAGGAACGGCCAGTGCCCTAAAATTTAACGCAATAAGTAAACCAATAAAAGGTGACAATGGTGTGTTTATTTTAAAAGTTGATAAAGAAGAAGAGATTCAATTACCTAAAGAATTTAAAGCCAAACAAAAAGAACTAGAGCAAACCAATGCCTATCAAGTAGAAAGCGAAGTGTATGAAGCATTAAAAGAAAAAGCAAATATCGATGATCACAGAGGTAAATTTGGGTTTTAACCTTGTTTACCTTTTTCGTATTAATAAAAGTCCAGTTGAATCAGCTGGACTTTTTTATTGATAAAAAATACATCCATGATGAGTCCCTTTATTAATTTTAATGCATTGATTTTCAATATTTTATAAATTATTCTAGTTTTTTTATTCATTAAAGGGTTACCAATTAAAAGTTTTGGTATCAATGTTTAATTAACTATTTATCAATTTTTAAAACTAAAACAAATGACAAAATTATTTTCAATTATTGCAGTAGCTTTTGTAGCTACAACCTTCGTAGCTTGTGGTCCTTCAGCTGAAGAAAAAGCTCAAATAGAAGCAAAATTACAACATGATGCCGATTCAATTTCTGCCTTAGTTACTGAAGGTATTGAAACTGCAGTTAGTGATGCTTCTGCAACTACTACTGAAGCTGCTCCAGCTACAGCAGAAACAGCTCCAGCTGCTACTGAACCTGCTAAAGCTACTGAAGCTCCAGCTAAACACTAAATAATTGGTTTTGGCTTAATAAAAAAAGTCCGCACTTTAAGTGCGGACTTTTTTTATTTTCATGATGACTGCTGAAGAATTAAAGCTAAAATAAATGCTTGTTTTAATTCAGAGAATATCAATTTTTTTCCGTAATTATTTTTAAATTTATCGACATAAAATCAAAAAACATGAAATCTATCTTTTCCATTTTAATTATGCTTGCTACTACTATCATATTTTCTTGTAAGCCAGCTGCAGAAGACAGAGTTAAAATGCATGAAAAAGCGAAGCGCATTTCAGATTCTATTGCTAAAACAATAGACGTTCCATTAAATGAAGTGAGACCAAAATAAGTTTGAAAAAATTTACTTCTGTAATTTGGAGATGATTACGATTTAATTTTTTTGAACCTTCATTTTTTAACTCAAAAAAATTATACTAAAATAACTTTTTTGTTATAAATGTAAGCTGTCTTTTTTAGCCAAAAGGGACTCTTGATCTTCTTTATTGTCTTCGTCAGGAACACAGCAATCAACGGGACAAACTGCGGCACATTGAGGCTCATCATGAAAACCCGCACACTCAGTACATTTATCTGTGGCAATATAATAAACATCCATACTATAAGGTACTTGCGGGTCATTTGCATCAACCTGTAATCCTGTATTTTTTCCAGTAAATAATCCTTTGACTTTTGTACCATCCGCAAAACGCCATTCTGCGCCACCTTCATATATTGCATTATTTGGACATTCAGGCTCACAAGCCCCACAATTAATGCATTCGTCAGTAATTTTAATAGCCATTTTTTGAGTAGTTTTAAACTTTTAATTTAAGGATACAAATATAAGAGTATTTTTTATGACTTTAAAAAACAGAATTCAGGCATTTGTTCAATTAGGATTATTTATAGAGGATTATTTTACAAAGCAAATCAAGCCCAATCATCAAAAATTTCATTCAGATTTAAATAGTATTATTGAGATAAGTCATCAATACAACGGCTGGTTTACGCCAGATAATACCATAAGAGCTTTGAAAGGAATTTCAGTGATGCTAAAGGAAGAAGATTTAAATAATTTTACGAATGATATCCTTGATCCTAAACAAACAAAAACAGTTGCCATCATAATGGCTGGGAACATTCCTGCAGTTGGCTTTCATGATTTAATGTGTGTTTTATTAAGCGGACATGACGTATTAATTAAAGCTTCAAGTGATGATACTGTTTTGATTACATTTTTAGTAGGAATGCTTATCTATTTTGAGCCCAATTTTGCTCCAAAAATAAATTTTAGCGAAGGTAGATTAACAAACTTTAATGCCGTGATAGCTACTGGCAGTAACAATTCTGCCAAAAACTTCGAGTATTATTTTAATAAATACCCTCACATTATTCGCAAGAATCGAAGTTCAGTAGCCATCTTAAATGGGAAAGAAACAAAAGAAGAACTGAGTGAGCTCGGAAAAGATATTTTCTTTTACTATGGACTGGGCTGCCGAAATGTTTCAAAATTATTTGTACCAGAAGGTTATAATTTTAATCATTTATTTGAATCGGTTTTCGATTTTAAATTCGTGATTGATAATAAAAAATATCATAATAATTACGAATACAATAGAGCCATTTATTTATTAGACTTAGTTCCTTTTTTAGATAATAATTTTTTACTAATTACCGAAAATAAAAGCCTTCATGCGCCAACTTCTGTATTGTTTTATGAGTATTATAACAATCAAAGTAAGTTTATTGAAAATATTTTTCAAATTAAAGATCAGATACAATGCATCGCTAGCAACTTGAAAATAGAAGGTTTGAAAACAGTTTCTTTTGGAAAGACGCAAGAACCAAAAATTTTTGAATTCGCAGATGATGTCAATACCTTAAATTTTTTAAATAACATTTAGTTTGTTATATTTATGAAATTGAAAAAAATTAAACACATATTTTTTATAATTGTAATGATATGTTGTATTTCTCATGCAAAAGCTCAGACTGTAACATTTAATACTAAAGACACCATTTCTAATATTGTTTTACCAAATGTGTTTACGCCCAATTTTGATGGTATTAATGATATTTACAAACCAAATTGTGACGAAATAATAGAATTAAGTTTTTCAATTTATAATAGAAATGGTACTTTAATTTTTGAAACCAATCGTATAAATGGTTTTTGGGACGGAAGAACGACTGCTGGAGAGTATTGTAAAGACGGTGTATATTTTTGCGTACTTACGGCTACTGGAATTGAAGGTAAAAAATATTCTGAAAAAGTTTTCATACAATTATTTACAAACGGATATTACAATAATTAATTCCTATTTTAAGTGTAAATAAAATATCTTTTAAATATCCAAATTCCCCTCATTTTAAAGGAATTAACGATGTGTCATTAAGCTTAATGCCTGGAAAAATACTGGCTATTATCGGAAAAAGTGGTAGCGGAAAAACAACACTTTTAAAATGTATTTATGGATTAACCGATTTAGATTCTGGAAGTATTGCCATTGAAGATAAAAAAGTTCTTGGTCCTGCTTTTAATTTAATACCAGGCCATACAGATATGCGATTCGTGAGTCAAGATTTTTATGTATTAGATAATCATACCGTAGAAGAAAACATAAAAGATAAATTGATGGGCTATACGGACGTTTATAAACAAAAACGCACCAATCAATTACTGAAATTGTTAGATCTAAGTTCTATTAAAAATTTAAAAGCAAATGCTTTATCTTCTGGACAAAAACAGAGAGTTGCCATCGCACGGTCTTTGGCGGAATTTCCAAAAATTTTATTGTTAGATGAACCATTTAGCAATTTAGATCTATCTCTTCGTGATAAAATTTTTACTTATATCAGAGAAAAAATAAAAAAAGAAAATGCGTCAGTTATTTTGGTAACGCATCAACCTGAAGAGGCTTTGCGATATGCAGATGAAACGGCGGTTATAGATAATGGAAAGTTGATACAACATGGTTTAACATTTTCGGTTTACTACGAGCCAAAAAACAAACAGATTGCTGCACTAATGGGTCGCTATTTTGTATTAAAGCAAGAAGATTTAATTTCAAGTAAAACAGATTTAGCAAAAAAAGAAACTTTTATTAGGCCTAATCAACTTCAAATTGTAGAATCAAAACAAAAAGCTTTATTGAAAGTTAATGTCACAAATTTGTTTTTTAACGGTTATGGCTACGAATATTTTGCTGAAACCCAATTAGGAAATTCCATTTATTTTTATGCGAAGGATAATGCCATTAAAATTGGGCAATCGGTGTATTTAAATATAAAATGGTACTAAAAATATTTTTCATTTTTTAGATAAAGTGTCAAATGATTTTTATTTAGAAGCGTGTTAGAAAAAATTGATACATGAACAATATACATGGGCTATTCTATATCAGGAAAAAAAATAATTTAGACGAATGAAATATTTTTTGAAATCTTTTGGTTATGCTTTCATTGGTATTAAAGCAAGTTTTAAAGGTCGTAATATGAAAATAATTTTATGTTGCGCAATGATAACATTACTTCTTGGATTTTTTTTTAGTATTTCTTCCATCGAATGGTGTGTCATTTTAATTTGTATTGGGATTGTTATTGCTTTGGAAACAATTAATACAGCTATCGAAAACTTGGTTAATTTGGTTGAACCAAATGATAACCCGAATGCTGGACTAATTAAGGACTTAGCCGCAGGCGCAACTTTACAATTTTCAATCATTTCATTCTTAATTGGGTTAATTATTTTTGGGAAATATGTGATTAAACTTATTTGATTACTTCAAACTCATTTAATAAATGAGTTTAAAGTTTAATTCCAACCAAACATACATCATCCACTTGTTCAAGATTTCCTTTCCAATTTTCAAACACTTCAATTAATTTTTGTTTTTGAATCTCAGTAGGTTCATTGTGAACTGACAATAATAATTCTTTCAACTGCTTATAACCAAATTTCTTTTCTTTTGGACCACCAAATTGATCAGGATATCCATCTGTAAGTGCGTACAACATGTCACCTTCTTGATAATGAAATGTATGTAAAGTAAATGGCTCTGTATCTCTGTGGTGTTTACCAATTGGAATTCTATCTCCTTTAATCTCTATTAATTCATTATTCCTAATAATCCAAATTGAATTGATTGCAGCTGCCACGAATAATTTTTTTTCTTTAAAATCAAATACAATTAAACTACCATCCATTCCATCTTTACCACCTTCTTCACTTCCGTCTCTTTTTAATCGGTTGATAATCGTTTTTCTTGTATGATTTAAAATACCTGCTGGATCGGTAATATTTTCAATTGCTTTTTCTAAACTCATAATGTTTAATAAGCTCATAATGGCGCCTGGTACGCCATGGCCAGTACTGTCTCCAATTGTTAAAACAAAATTTCCATTTGGCAAAACATCTGCCCAATAAAAATCACCACTTACAACATCTTTAGGCTTAAAAATGATAAAATAATTTTGTAAATATTTGTCTAATAAATCAAAGGTTGCTAAAAAAGTTCTTTGAATTCTTTCAGCATGATTAATGCTGTCTTTTATTTCTTTATGTTTTTGTTCAATTAAATATTTTTGTTCGTGAATTTGGCGCGTGGCTTCACTAACTTTATGTTTTAATAAATGTGCCCTTTTCCTTAATTGTTTTCCATCTAACCAAATAAATAAAATAATTAATGTTATCAATAATAGCAAATAAATAACATACATCCACCAAGTTCGCCACAATGGTGGTAACACTTTAAATGTATAAGTGATTGGCTTACTCCAAATTCCATTGTTGTTAACGGCTTTTACTTTAAAAATGTATGAGCCTTCTGGTAAATTCGTATAATTGGCTTCATTTTTATTGGTTAATTCAGTCCAATTTGTATTGTATCCTTCTAAAATATATTGGTATTGTTTTGTGTTGATTAATTGAGCTGGATCAATGGTAGCAAATTGAAAACTGATACTATTGTGTTCATAAGGCAAAACCAAATCTTGTGGCAAAACATAAAATTTTGAAAGAGTTTTGAACTGTATGTTTTTATATTTTAAAATCATACTTTCCCTTTCATTATTTGTTAATACTTTATCAAATAGATTGATTTCTTCAACAATATTTGAAGGTGTAAGAGAATCAGATTTTTCTAGTGCTGCAGATTGTTTCGATTGTAAATCGTTCCAGCAAATTGTTTCGTCATTTATTTTTATTTTGTGCAAGACTACTTTTGGTAGTCCATTGCTTTTGTTTTCAAGATATTTGGGATAATTGAACCGCACTAAAGCTGTTTTATCCGATCCAGTGGCCAACCATAAATTACCATCTTTTTCACAATAAATAGTTTTACCTCCATTAATATCTTTGATTGGAAAATCATTTTGAGTATTGTAAACTTCAATCATTGGGGTATAATTTTTCAATTCATTATTGCTCAAGCTATTTACCGCGTTCACATTTTTTAAATTTGAATTTGACTTAGCTTTAAATGAAGTAAGAATGCCTATACCAAGGTTTGTACCTATAATTAAATTTTCCTTATTATCAATTTCTATATTGGTTACGGAATTATGAGGTAATCCGTTTTCGACAGTAAATGTCTTAAAATTTTTCCCATCAAATCTTGCTATTCCATTTCCGTTTGAACCAAACCAGATATTTCCAAAATTATCTTCTTTAATAGAAATAATTAGACCATTTGGCAATCCATCTTCTTTAGTGTATTGCTTAAAAAAACTGCCATCAAAACAAGATATGCCTAAATCAGTGGCAAACCAAATTTTTCCGGTTTTATCCTCAGTCATGGTATAAATATTATTGCTTAGCAAACCTTGCTTAGTAGTATAATTGGTAAAAGAATGGCCGTTAAAACACCATGCGCCTTCTCCGCCCCATGAAGAAAACCAAATATTACCTTTTTTATCCTCAATAATTTTAAATATTGTACTTTGAGCAAAACCTTGTTTAGCACCATAATGAGCAAAAGATGTTCCATTAAAGCAAGTGACTCCTGAACCAGAATAACCAATCCAAATATTTTTTTTACTATCTTCCAGAAGCGAAAAAATTGAATTATTCAAAAGCCCTTGTTCGGTTGAATAATTTAAAAAAGATTTCCCATCATAAACTGCTATACCTCCACCATAGGAACCTATCCAGAGGTTTCCATTTTTAGAAGGTTCTATACAAAACGAGATATTGTTATTTAAACCATGGCTGGTATTAAATGTTTTAAAATAATTGCCATAGAATAGTGAAATACCTCCTCCATAGCTCCCAAACCAGATGTTTCCCTTTTTATCTTCTATAATACTTGAAATGTTATCATTAGACAAACCATCATTAATATTATAATTAACAAATGACTTGCCATTATAGCAGGAAGTGCCTCCGCCTAAAGTTCCAAACCAAATATTTCCGTTCTTATCTTCTTTGATACTGGAAACATAGTCAGCTGCTAGTCCATTTGTTTTATTCAAATAAGTAAAAGATTTTCCATCAAAACAAATCACGCCATTACCTGCGGTACCAAACCATAAATTTCCTTTTTTATCAATTGTACTGGTAATAACATTATTATATTTTAATTCTTCTTTAATTGATAGTTTTGTAAAAGTTTTTCCATTAAAACGAAATAACCCATTATTACTACCGAACCAAATATTTCCGGTTTTATCTTGGATGATGGTTTTTACATTCCTATCCGTAAATCCTTCTTTGGTTGAATAATTTTTAAATGATTTTCCATCAAAACAAAATGCGCCACCTATAGATACCCCAATCCATATATTCCCTTTGTCATCTTCGTAAATACAATTAATAAGTTTACTGCCTAAACGATTAAAAATAGGAAAATTTTTAAAGGATTTTCCATCATAACAAGATAAACCACTGGAATTAGTTCCAAACCAGATATTTCCTTGCCTATCCTCCAATACACAATTAACATTATTGTCTACAAGGCCATGTAAGGTGGTAAAAGTTGTAAAATATTTTCCATCAAAGCGCGTTACGCCTGCGCCTAATGTGCAAATCCACATATTACCATGCCTGTCAATAATCATGCTTTTATCTCCAACTGAAACTGCATCTAAGGGTAATCCTTGATCGGTTGTATAATTTTTAATATATGATAAGCCAGCTTCTATGTTCCCATTCGAATTTATAACTAAAGGTTTTGGTTTTCCTGCTTTAACAATGGTTGGTTTTGCTTCAGGAAATATGATTGGTTTTTCTAAAGTATCTGAATTCATTAAAACACCAACAGCTTCGACCAATGAGTCATTTTGATCGGTATTATTTTTTACTTGTGTTTTATCATCATGATAACATGAGTAAAAGCTAAGAAGAATGGTTAAAATGGAAAAATAGCTTAGAAATTTCATAGCTTAAAAATAAAAAAATTATGCTGTAAACAAAAAAATTAATTCAATATATAAAGCTAAAGAAAATATCGTTATTGCTTTAGGTTAACTTATCTGCCAATAGTTCCATTTCTATTTTAGCATTTTTATTATTGTAAATAATGTTATTTACAGCATTGGTAATAGGAATATGTACATGATACTTATTGTTAATTTCGCACACACACTTGACAGCATAATAACCTTCGGCAATCATATTCATTTCTAGCTGAGCATTTTTGACGCTGTACCCTTTTCCAAGCATTGCTCCAAACATACGATTTCTACTAAATTGTGAGTAGACAGTTACTATTAAATCTCCTAAATAAGCCGATGCTTTAGTGTCTCGTTCAATTGGGTGAACAGCTGCTACAAAACGATCTATTTCTTGAATGGCATTGCTTACTAGAACAGATAAAAAATTATCTCCATAACCCAAACTATTACAAATTCCAGCAGCTACGGCAATTACATTTTTTAAAACTGCTGAAATTTCAGTGCCATAAATATCATCACTGCTTGAACATTTTATGTAACGACAACGCATCGCATCGCAAAGTATTTCAGCATGATTGATATCAATACAGGCAAGTGTTAAGTAAGATAATTTTTCTAAAGCCACTTCTTCCGCATGACAAGGGCCAGTGATAACGCCAATGTTTTCTATAGGGACATCATAGATGGAATTTAAATATTCCCCAACAATTAAATTATATTCAGGAACAATTCCTTTGATGGCTGAAAAAATCAATTTATTTTTAAAAATAATTTTTGGTAAATCCTTTAAAGTATCGTTAATAAAGGCTGATGGAACAGCTAAAATGACAATATCAACTTTTGAGATTACAAATTCTAATTGAGAAGATAATTCAAGATTATTCAAATCAAAATTGACTGAACTCAAATATTTAGGATTGTGTTTGTGTGTTTTTACAAAATCAATGTCAGATTGTTTTCTAAAATACCAATGAACCGTATTGTTGTTATTGCACAGTATTTTAACAATGGCAGTGGCCCAACTACCGCTGCCGATAACAGCTATTTTTTTATTGCTTTGCATTCACGTTTTTGTTTGGTGATAATTATTTTTTAAACTTTCCTTTAAGCGCTGCTAAAGCAGATTGCATGTCATTGGCATCATAACTAACTTCAGTAATTTTTGGAGTTGATTTTTTTACTGAAACTGCCGATTCTCCTTTCATCGATAAAGCAATTCTTTTTCGATTCACATCGCATTCAGTAACAATAACCCAAACGTGTTGTCCAACTTTAATAATGCTACTTGGATCCTCTATAAACGTATCACTCATCTGTGATATGTGCACTAAACCATCTTGATGAACGCCAATATCCACAAAAGCACCAAATTTCGTAACGTTTGTAACAATGCCTGGTAAACGCATTCCTTCCCTCAAATCTTCAATATGATGAACCGTATCATCAAAACTAAACACTTCAAAAGATTTTCGAGGATCTCGTCCAGGTTTTTCTAACTCAAGTAATATGTCTTTTAACGTTGGTAATCCAATGGTTTCTGTGATATAGGCATTTAAATTAATTTTTTTACGAGCTTCTTTATCTTGTATTAAATTTTCTACAGTTGTATTTAAATCAACTGCCATTTTTTCTACAATGTGATATACTTCAGGATGAACTGCACTTTTATCCAATGGATTTTCAGCATCTCTTATTCTTAAAAAACCTGAACATTGCTCAAATACTTTATCTCCCATGCGACTTACTTTTAATAAATCTTTGCGAGATTTAAATGCGCCTTTTTCATTTCTGTAATCAACTATATTCTTTGCAAGTGTTTCTCCAATGCCAGAAACATAAGATAATAATTGTTTTGAAGCTGTGTTTAATTCAACGCCGACGCCATTAACACAACTCATCACAACGGTGTCTAGTTTATTTTTTAATGCAGTTTGATCTACATCATGCTGGTATTGACCAACTCCAATGGATTTAGGATCTAATTTTACCAATTCCGCCAATGGATCTGCTAGTCTTCTTCCAATAGAAACTGAACCGCGTACTGTTAAATCATAGTCTGGAAATTCTTCTCGGGCCACTTCAGATGCCGAATAAATGGATGCGCCAGATTCGCTCACCATTAAAACAGGAATTGTATTTGGTAATTCATCTATGCTTTTGATAAATTGTTCAGTTTCTCTAGACGCTGTTCCGTTGCCAATAGCAATAGCCTCAATGCCATGCTTAACACAAAAAGCCAAAACAACGTGTTTTGCTTCAATGATTTTGCGCTGTGGTTCGTGAGGAAAAATAACTGTTTCTTCCAATAATTTTCCTTGAGCATCTAAAGCAACAACTTTACAACCGCTTCTAAAACCAGGATCGATGGCTAAAATGGATTTTTGACCCAAAGGAGGTGCTAAAAGCAATTCTCGTAAATTTTCTGCAAAAACGTCAATGGCTTTTTCATCTGCAATCTGTTTTGTTAACAAGCGCATTTCAGCTTCAATACTGGGTTGTAGTAATCTCTTATAACCATCTTCAATGGCTAAAATGATTTGTTCAGCACATTCGCCTTTTGATTTAAGGAATTGTTTTTTTATGAGTTCAGTAGCAATTTCAGTATCAACTACAATATCCAATATCAAAAAATCTTCTTTTTCTCCGCGGCGCATGGCTAACATTCTATGGCTAGGACATGACATTAAATTTTCTTCCCATTCAAAATAATCTGCAAATTTTTCTCCGGCCTCTTCTTTTCCTCTTATGACTTTACTTTTAATCGTTGCACTTTTCTTAAATAAGATTCGCATTCCTTCTCTAACAGTCGAATCCTCGCTAATAATTTCAGATATGATATCGCGCGCACCGCTAAGAGCTTCTTCTGTAGAATTAACTTCTAATTCTTTGTTAACAAATGGCAACGTTTCTTGAAATAAATTATCCGTTAGTTGAGTTAAAATAAGATGAGCCAAAGGTTCTAAACCCTTTTCGCGAGCGGCAGTAGCTTTTGTTCGACGACGTGGTTTAAATGGTAAATATAAATCTTCTAGTGTAGATAGCAACTCAGCAGCATTTATTTTCAACTCAAGTTCTTCTGTTAATTTTCCTTGACTAGAAATTGATTTCAAAATAGTCTCTCTTCGGTTTTCTAATTGCCTGAGACGCTCAATGTCATTTTTTATTGATAAAATTTGTACTTCATCTAAACTTCCGGTTGCTTCTTTTCTATATCTTGAAATGAAAGGAACTGTTCCGCCTTCATCCAATAATTCTATGGTAGCTTTTACTTGTTTTAAATCAACGCGAAGTTCAGATGCTATTTTAAAATAAAGTGCGGTTTCTGTCATAATTTAAAGATGATTAGGACTCTAAATATAAAATTATAAATGGTCTAGAGGAATTGATTTTATTAACAAAAACGATTTTGACATGAAAATAACTTTTCAATTTTCACTTCAAAATGGTATCCTGAAAATTAAATGTAATGAAGTCTTTAATAATAAATGGCTCTCCGTACTTCAGATATATATTTGGAGAAGCGAATAACTTGTCGTGTGTAGCCGTATTCATTATCATACCAAATATACAATACAATGCTTTTTTTATCGGGAGAAATGATGGTGGCATTGCTATCATAAACAGATGGGCAAGGATTTCCAATAACATCTGAAGATACTAACTCATTGCTAAAGGCAAATTGAATTTGTTCAACCAATGCACCGTTAAGCGCGTAGTTTCTAACAATTTCATTGACGTCATTTAAGGTTACTTCTTTATTGATATTTAGATTTAAAATAGCCAGAGATACATTTGGCGTTGGCACTCTAACCGAATTAGCTGTAAATTTTCCAGATAAATGTGGGAGTACTTTTTTTAAAGCACTTTCAGCTCCTGTTTCTGTAATCACCATATTTAAAGCTGCTGAGCGGCCACGACGGTGTTTTTTGTGGTAATTATCCAATAGGTTTTGGTCGTTGGTGTAGGAGTGAACAGTTTCAATGTGGCCTTTTTGTATGCCTAATTCTTTATCAATAATATAGAGGATGGGCATAATGGCATTGGTTGTACAAGATGCTGCGGAAAATATTTTTTGTTTTTTCAAATCTACGGTTTCGTGATTGACACCATGCACCACATTGGGAACATTGCCAGAGGCAGGCGCTGTAAGCAAAACTTTATCAATTCCTTTCGCTTTTAAATGTCGAGATAATTCTACATCATCCCTGAATACACCCGTATTATCAATGAGTAGAGCATTTTCAATTCCGTAAATGGTATAATCAACATCTTCAGGATTTTTAGCATCAATCATATGTACAGTGTGTCCATTAATAATTAAAGCTTTATTTTCTAAGTCCTCAATAACAGTTCCTGGAAAATTGCCGTGAACAGAATCGGTTCTTAATAAGTCGGCACGTTTAATAATTTCAGTATTACTATTGCCTCGCGTGACGATGGCTCTTAAACGAAGTTGTTCTCCTTTTCCGGCTTGTGAAATAATTTCGCGAGCGGCCAAACGACCAATTCTTCCAAAGCCATATAACACAACATCTTTCGGCGTATGGGTAGTTGTAACGTTAATTAATTTTTTTAATTTATCATTAATAAATTCATCGGCGGTTTTGTAGTTTGTTTTTTCTTGTTGGTATTCAAAAGCCAATTTTCCAATATCTATGCGGGAAGCACAAACATTTGTATTTAAAATAATACTTGCTAATAAAGAAGTATCGTTTATTGAGATGGATTTTTTAACAATATTTTTTGCGTATTGGTGTAGGCTCATGATTTCGCTTGCGCTTCTATCAACCAATTGATTTCTAAATAAAATTAGTTCAATAGATTTCTCAAACCATAATTTGCCAATTGTTCCAATTAAATCTAAGGCAGCTTTTTCTTGATTAATCCAATCATTTAGCTGGTGTTCGTATGCTTTACTTGCTTTATCGTGTGTACTCATTGCTTAATTATTTAAAGTATTAATGTTAATCTTTTTCGTTTTCATAATCTTCAGGTATCTCAATGTCTTCATCGTTATCCTCTTCGTTTTCAAAGTCATCATTTATTTCTTCTGAATCTTCTCCTTCTTCGGCTTCTAAGTGGTTTAAATCCCCTTCGTCAATGGCATTGGTATCATTTTTTATGGCTTTATAAATTTCGCTTTCATCATTTATTTCGGGTTCATTTAGCATTGATTCGATGAGCTGATCGGTAGTCAGCGCTTCTCTTGCCATGGCAGTTTGCTTATATTGCTTAGGAGATGTGCCTATTGTTTTGGAACAAATGGGGTACTTTACCTTTGCTTTTTCTTCAAGTATTTTCATTAACTCAATACAAAATGTCCATTTTACATTTGGATCAAAAACATATAAAAATCGTTGACGCGGATTATCAATATACTTGGCAATTTTTGTGGAAAGCATTAATTTTTTGGGCGCCACATTTTTTTTAATTTCTTCTTGGTCCAATTCCAAATCCTCTTTTCTTAAAGTAATTTCTTGTTCTTTTCTCCAATAATCATCACTCACAAAAAAAGACGCGGCGTGCTTTCTGTCAAAACCGACAGAGTCTTGGATGATGTGATGAAAATCTTCAAAGGTTTGGCCGGATAAGATTTCAATCTCACGGTAAATATCCTCATTATCTTCTAAGAAAATTTTAAATTTATATACTGCCATATGAGTCGTTTTTAATTTATTTTTTTTACGGTCGTTTTATTTACATCAAAATCAATTTTCCAATCATGATTAAATATTTTTGGTAAATAACGTTTGTATAATTTTAAACGTGCATTTTCCGAAATATTTTGAGATAGTAAATTCTTAAATCGATTTTCTTCGCCCTCCCTATCAGTGGCAGTGAATTCGTATGCGTTCACTTTTAAGTGTTGTTGCATAAAATCTTTTATAATCTCAACAATGGTATTCATTACCCTATAAACTTCTCCCCTATTGGTGGTTGTATATTCATCCCCGTCAAACTCTTCATTAATGACACCAAAAACAATAATTGAGTGTAAAACATTATCTTGCCTTCTTCCAAATCTAACTTCATATCTGAGGCCTGAAGTTGTGTTGAAATAATACAATCCGGCACTTCTTATCGAAGGAAATTCTATGGTAAATATGTTGTTTAAAAGAGTCAAACAACTTTTACTTTATTTTTTTAAATCTGTCTGCTAAAATTAATTCTTTTCCGCCTGAAGAATAGTCGTAAAAACCTTTTCCAGATTTTATGCCGATATGGCCAGCAGTTACCATATTAATTAATAAAGGGCAAGGTGCATATTTTGGATTTCCATATCCTTCTTGTAAGACGCGTAAAATTTTCAAACAAATATCTAATCCTATAAAATCGGCTAATTGCAAGGGACCCATCGGGTGAGCCATTCCAAGTTTCATCACGTTATCAATTTCTTCAACACCAGCAACACCTTCATGAAGCGTGATGATGGCTTCATTGATCATTGGTATCAAAATTTTATTCGCTACAAAACCAGGATAGTCGTTAACTTCAGTAGGAATTTTATTTATTTTTTTTGAAATATCCATGATTTGACTAGAAACCTCATCGCTTGTTGAATAACCTCTAATAACTTCAATCAGTTTCATCACAGGCACTGGATTCATAAAATGCATGCCAATAACTTTATGGGGTCGATTCGTCGCTGTAGCAATAAGCGTGATGGAAATAGAAGAAGTGTTGCTCGCTAAAATTGTTTTTACTGGACAAAATTCATCCAACTGTTTAAAAATAGCTGATTTTACAGAAATATTTTCACTAACAGCTTCTATGGCTAAATCAGCCGTTTTTACTGCATCTTGTAATTTAGTATATGTTTTTATATTAGCTAAAGTGGTAGTTTTTTGTGTCTCACTGAGTGTACCTTTCGATACCTGTCTATCTAAATTTTTAGAAATTGTGGCTAACGCTTTTTGTAGTGCTGCTTCGTCAATATCAACTAAATTAACATTGTATCCAAATTGAGCAAATACATGAGCAATGCCATTTCCCATTGTGCCACTTCCTATTACTGTAATATTTTGCATGAGTACCTATATTCTAAATTTGTGGAGCAAAACTAGTTGCTTAGAGCCTCAAAAACAAAAAGAGTTTTAAACGATTTCAATAAAATTGTGCATATCATTATGGCTATATTTTCCATTCTATTTCTTTATTTTTAAGTTAAAGCTTATATATTTGTGCAAAAATTTAAAATTTATGAATTTCCCCTCAGATTTAAAATACACCAAAGACCACGAATGGGTTCGCGTAGAAGGTAAAATAGCAACCATTGGCATTACTGATTTTGCACAAAAAGAATTAGGCGACATCGTTTATGTTGACGTTACAACGCTTGGGGAAACAGTTTCAAAAGAAGCTATTTTTGGATCTGTTGAGGCTGTAAAAACAGTTTCTGATTTATTTATGCCTATTTCAGGAAAAGTTTTAGAAGTGAACAAAGATATTGATAGCGCTCCTGAATCTGTAAATACGGATCCTTACGCCAAAGGTTGGATGATCAAGGTAAGTATTGATGATGAAGCTGAATTATCTGACTTGCTTTCGGCTGATGATTATAAAAAATTAATTGGCGCTTAATTCAATCACTTTGATTGAAATAAAACTTCTGAAATGATTGTGAAGTTTTTATACTTTGATAAAATACTTTAAAAATAATTCAATCCTGTTTTCAATAGGATGGGTATTATTCATTTTTGTGTTATGTTGTACGCCAGGTAAATTCATACCACATTCAAGTTGGCTAGAATTGTTGAGTTTTGATAAACTGGTTCACGCATCTTTGTTTTTTATTTTGGGTGCTTCATGGCTGATGGTTTTAAAAGTCTACCAAAAAACCTCTTTATTTTTCATTGTTTTGGTTTTTATTTCTTGTATTTGTTATGGTGGGCTATTAGAAATCATGCAAGCAACTATTTTTAGCCAACGATCAGGCGATTATTACGATTTCATCGCTAATACGTTTGGAGTATCACTCTCTTTTTTATTTTTTCGTAAAAAAATAAGCTAAACTTTTAACAGAAAATTTTTATTGTGAGTAAATTGTAAATAGCATTCTGCAAAGAATATTTAACTTTGCTTAAAGAAAAAAAATATGTCTACTACTACCGAACACATTAAATGCCTTATCATTGGATCGGGTCCCGCTGGATATACTGCTGCCATTTACGCGGCGCGTGCCGACTTAAAACCAATTGTTTATACTGGTCTAACACCTGGCGGACAATTAACAGAAACTACCGAAGTTGATAATTTTCCTGGTTACCCCAAAGGTGTTACTGGACCTGAATTAATGGAAGACTTGAAAGCGCAAGCAGAACGCTTTGGAACGCAAGTTCGTTTTGGCCTAGCCACAAAAGCAGATTTAATTTCAAACCCAAAAAGAATTTGGATTGATGAATCCATAGAAATAACAGCCGATGCAGTGATTATTTCAACTGGAGCTTCAGCCAAATGGTTGGGACTGGAAAATGAAACCAGATTAAGATTAAATGCTGGCGGTGTTTCTGCCTGTGCCGTTTGTGATGGCTTTTTTTATAAAGGGCAAGATGTAGTTATCGTTGGGGCTGGAGATACCGCTGCCGAAGAAGCGACTTATTTAGCCAAGCTCTGTAATAAGGTTTATATGATTGTGAGAAAAGGCGAGATGAGGGCCAGCAAAGCAATGCAAAACCGTGTGATTAATACGCCAAACATAGAACTTATTTATCACAGTGAAACAGTTGATATTCTGGGTCAAGATACGGTTGAAAGTGTGATCATAAAAAATGTACTGACAAATGAACAGCGCACATTAAAGGTTTCTGGTTTTTTTGTTGCGATTGGTCATAAACCCAATACTGACATTTTTAAAGGACAAATTGATATGGATGAATTGGGATACATTGATGTTATTGCAGGTTCAACAAAAACAAAATTAAAAGGTGTTTTTGCTGTTGGAGATTGTTCTGATAAAACATACAGACAAGCTGTAACTGCCGCAGGAAGTGGATGCATGGGGGCTTTAGACGCCGAACGTTATTTGGCAAACGAAGGCATTCATTAATTTTTTTAATGAGATGAATATATTAACTTTAAATTTTAAAATGAAGTCGGATATTTACAAATTTATTGCATTAATGGTTTTTTTGGTTTCCTTTTTTGAAGGGGTAAGTCAACGGTTTTCTAGCCAAGTGCCTAAAATGAAGCGATACACGCCTGAGGAAGTAATTGATCCAGATTATGGAATTATCATTTATAACAAAATGTGTAACCTCATTGGAGGAGATTCTTTAAGGTACACAAAAGATGGCTATAACGCTCAAGGTTGGCAAGAAGATTATTATGTGAGTGGAAAAACATTGCACAAAGGCTTTTATGTAGACGGCTTTATTAAGGTGTTTAAAAATTATTATGAAAATGGCCAGTTAGAAAGAAGTTTTTCAAGCTCCGATCCCAGAAGAAGTAAATTAGAAATTTTTTATGAAGACGGAAAACCAAGATCAAGCATAGACTATTATGGCGAAAATCCTCAAAATCAATATGACTTTTATAGAAATGGAACCCCTGAATACATTGAAGAAAATGATAAAGACATTGTTTTTTTATACAAAAGAAATTCTTTTTATGAAAACGGAACCCCCGAATCTGTTTTTGAACTCTTAGATAAAAAATCAAAAAAGTATATCAAAAAAGAATTTTATGCAAATGGCAAATTGAAAGAAGAAGGCACCATGGTTTTTAGAAAAGATTTGGCCGATTATCAAAAAGATGGTCCTTGGAATTATTACGACGACAAAGGCAATACCCTTAAAACAGAAAAGTATTATAAAGGAGAATTGTTGGAATAAAGACTAATTAGGATAATTGATGACAGTAGTATTATAAAGTCTTTTCATAAAAAATGTATCAGAAGTTTTTTTTCTAAAAAATCAACTTAATTTACATTTTCAACATACCCACTAAAGTATGTCTGCTTGTCGTTTTAAAACGATTGATGGTTATTTGAATTTTAATAGGATGATGAATAAGTAAATATGATAACGAAAAATTATATTAAAAATTTTTCACAAATTGAACTAGCTTTTGAAATTAATGCCTTATTTTACACACTAACATATTATAGAAAATTTAATAGCAATTAGATTCATTTTATGGTAAAAAAAAACAAAGTAGAACAATTAAATACTTCTAACGGTAATTTATACGATTCTTTTATCAAAGGGAATGAATTTAGGTTGCTAATGATGATGTTAGGATTGATTTCATTTATTGTGTTTAAAGATTTCATCTTTTTAAATAAAATATATCTATTTAAAGATATTGCCAGCGATTCTTTAAATGCTTCTTGGCCATTTATGGTTCAGGCAGTAGATTATATGAAAGAAAGTGGCTTTCCATCATGGTCGTTTAATTTTGGAATGGGGCAAAATGCCACGTCCTTCTTCTTATATGAGCCATTCGACTTATTACTTTTTCCTTTTGGAAAAGACAATATGATTTATTTATTAGGATTTAAAGAGATTTTTAAAATTATGCTTTCAGGCATTTTATTTTACAAATTTCTAAAGCTATTATCTGTCAATAGTCTATCTTCAGTAATTGGTACATTATTATATTGTTTTAGTGGTTATTTAATATTAGGTAGTGCTTGGTTTATCTTTTCTTTTGAGGCATTTACATTAGCTTTTTTATTGTGGAGTTTTGAAATGCTGTTTCAAAAAAACAATTGGTATTGGTTAGTTTTTCCTATCTTTTTAATAGGGATAGCACGTCCATTTAACTTATGGTTATTTGGTTTATTTTTATTGATATACTTTGTGTTGAGAGTATATCAAAGCCAAAAGATGTTGGATAAAAAATTTATTTTATTGTTTATTGGCAAAGTTATTGGGGCTATTGTATTAGGTATTGGTTTAAGTGCTCCCTTTTTCTTAGAACATTTGCAAGTAATGATTGATAGTCCGCGTGGTAATGGTCCAGATTCATTTTTTAGTAAACTGTCTTCAGCTCCCATCTTTGCTTTGGTGGATAAGTTTCAATTGGGTACAGAAGTATTACGTTTTTTTGGTAATGATATTTTGGGTACAGGTTTAAAATTTGCAGGTTGGCAAAATTACTTAGAAGCTCCTATATTTTATTGCGGCATTTTATCGTTATTAATTTTCCCACAAGTATTTCAGTTTATGGATAAAAAGCTAAGAATAGTTTTTATAGCTGTTTTAGCGGTATGGTTATTGCCAATTATTTTCCCTTATTTCCGCCATGCCATTTGGATTTTTAGTGGTGATTATTACCGCATGTATTCTTTATTTGTTGCTGTTATGCTTATTATTTATGCAAGCTTAGGTTTACATTATATTTTTGAACAGAAAAAAATAAATACTACGGTATTATTAATTACGGCTGTTGCATTGCTTATTCTTATCAATTTCCCTTTCTTTAAAAATAAACAAGTCATTCATAAAAACTTAGTGTATGCTTCCATGCTATTTGTTGCTGCATACACGGCATTGTTTTATTTAATTGGAAAGAACTCAGAAAACACAAATTATAAAACATTGTTAGTGTTAGTGATAGGCATTGAGTTAGCTTCATTCTCTTGGATAACCGTGAACGAACGCGACCATGTAAATGCGAAAGATTTAACTCAAAAAATTGGTTACAACGATTACTCGGTAGATGCGGTTAATTTTATTAAACAACAAGATAAAACGTTTTATCGCATTGATAAAAGTTTTTACTCATCGCCAGCAGTTCATGGAAGTTTAAACGACGCCTTGGTTCATAATTACTACGGTACATCAAGTTACAACTCATTTAATCAAAAAAATTACATTGGTTATTTAAAAACGATGGGATTAATTAGCAAAGTGAACGAAAATGAATCGCGTTGGGCACCAGGTTTAGTCAATCGGTTTATGTTAGAGTCGATAAATAATGTAAAATATGTAATGACAAAAACAACTAATAATCCTGTTTGGCAAAATGCTTTTGATAGCATAGCGAAATTTGGTGATGTAATTGTACTTAGAAACAAAAACTTATTACCACTTGGTTTTGCTTATAATAAATACATTACTTTATCTGATTTTGATAAAATAAATTCTTTACAAAAAGATTACATAAGTACTAAAGCATGCGTAATTAAAGATGATGAAGTATCCAACTTTACAAGTCTTACTAAACTAGATTTAAAAGACACTGTATCTCCTAATTTATTAAACTTTGAAGCAATCAAGGCGAATTTCGACACGCTAAAAACTCAACCATTTAATGTAAGTAGTTTCAAACAAACTAATATTAAAGGCTCTATTGAATTAAGCGGTCCTCAAATGGTTTATTTTTCAATACCTGATGATAATGGTTGGCATGTTACTTCACATGGCAAAGATTTAGAAAAACATTTATTAACTAATGGCATGATAGGCTTATATTTAAATAAGGGGAAGCATGAAATTGAATTTAATTATATATCGCCCCATTCAAAAACAGGTAAATTAATAGCCATTGGTTCATTCGTTCTTTTTTTATTACTTTTGGTTATTACCTTACTTAAAGAGAAAAAAGGATAGTGGAACGATGAGTTTAACATTAACAGAAAAAAACGATTTACTGGTTAAATCAATTAATATAAAAAAACGCTTTATAACCATGTATTATAAAGCTAATGCTGGACATATAGGTAGCTCACTTTCTTGTGCTGAAATATTAACCTATATCCATTTCAAATTAATGACTAAACAAGATGAACTCATATTATCAAAAGGCCATGCGGCAGCTTCTCTATATAGTTTATTAGCCGAAGGAGGAATTTTAAGCGAAAAAGACATTGACACATTTTATAAAAATGGCACTTACCTAGCTGCCCATCCGCCGGCCAATAAAATTAATAAAATCCCTTTCGCAACAGGTAGTTTGGGGCATGGTTTAAGTATTGCTGCTGGTTTTGGATTTGCAGGTAAATTAAAAAAAAACGGAAAACAAGCTTTCGTAGTTTGCTCTGATGGCGAATTGAATGAAGGTAGCACTTGGGAGGCTGCTTTATTTATATGTCATCACAACTTAAACAATGTGGTTTTGTTTATAGATAGAAATAAATTACAAGGTTTTGGCAGTACGGAGGATATTATGAAAATGGATCCTTTACAAGATAAATTGTTAGCCTTTGGATTTGATGTATTAACTATTGATGGACATGATTTCAGTGAGTTCGAAACCATCAAAGCTTTTAGAGAATCCGCTAAAAAACCAGTAGCGGTGATATGTAATACCATAAAAGGTAATGGTTGGGTGGAACAAGAAAACAAATTGGCTTGCCACTATATTCCATTTAAACAAGAGGAATATGAAAATATCATGGCGTCATTCAATAATGAATTAGCATCCATAAAAAATCATTAGCCTATGAGAGTTGAATTTGCAAATGCTCTTATTAAGCATTTTAAAACTAAATCAGAACAAGTATTTATAACAGGTGATTTAGGTTTTATGGCATTAGAAGGGGTGAGAGAAGTATTTGGCGATTATTTTGTAAATGCCGGAATTGCTGAACAAAATATGATAACCATTGCCGCATCCATGGCGCACGAGGGTTTTACACCTTGGGTATATAGTATTTCTCCATTTACAACCCTTCGACCCTACGAACAAATTCGAAATGATGTCTGTCATCATAATCAACCTGTAAAAATTGTTGGAAATGGCGGAGGTTACGGTTATGGAATCATGGGGGCTACTCATCATAATTTAGAAGATATTGGCATTATGCGCATTCTTCCAAATATGAAAGTATATGTGCCTTTTACAGGAAACGATGTGGAGGATTGTGTGAGATTGATGTTGGATGATTTATCGCCTAATTATTTAAGATTAAACTTAGCAGCCACATTAAATTTAGATATCGAACCGTTTAAACCATGGAGAAAACTAAAATCTGGAAATAAAGGAATAATTATTGGTACTGGCCCTGTTTTGAGTAATGTGTTTGCTTTAGAGACTGATGTATTAAATGATTATGAAGTTTGGTTAGTGAGCTTATTTCCATTAACAAACATGCCAAATGAATTAATAGAAAAAATAAAAACAGTTAAAACCATTGTATCAATGGAAGAACATAACGGACAGTGTGGTTTATATGAAACCTTAGCCGCTCAGTTATTAGCTAATGGCGTAGGAGCCATCAATTATAAAGGTTTGTTTGCTAACGGTTACCCAAGTGGTAAGTATGGAAATCAAAAATGGCACCAAGCCGAAAATAATTTAGAAGGAGATAATTTGAAAAATAAACTAGTGGAATTTTTAGATGTTAAATAACAAAATACAAGAAGAAGTTAATAAACTAGAAGGGCCCATTGTTATATTTGGAGCAGGTGGTTTCATAGGTGCAAATTTAATGCGTCAAATATTAAAATACCGCAAAGATGTATATGCGGTAACAAGCAAGCCATTTATTCCGTGGCGTTTAGATGACATCAATCCTAATAATATTTTACATGGTGATATTACAAAAAAAAATCACGTAGAAGCTTTATTTGATAAGCATCAGTTTAAAACCATTTTTGATTTAGCGGCATACGGTGCTTACTCTAAGCAAACTGAAGTTAATAAAATTTATCAAACTAATTTTATTGGGTTATTAAATTTATTAGAAACGAGTTCCAAATACACCTTTAAAGCATTTGTACATGCGGGTAGCTCTTCTGAATATGGCTTAAATTGTTCAGCCCCAAAGGAAGATGATATTTTAAAACCCAACAGTCATTACTCGGTATCAAAAGTTTCTTCATCTTATTTAATTAATTTTTATGGGATTATTAAAGAGTTGCCTGTACTTAATTTAAGATATTACTCCGTGTTTGGTCCTTATGAAGAACCTGACAGATTAATCCCAAAGCTAATTGATGAAGGCTTTAAACAAAACTACCCCCCTTTAGTAGAACCTGACATTTCTCGAGATTTCGTTTATATTGATGATGTTATTTTAGCAACCTTAAAAGCCGCAAATTCCAATTATGATAAAGTAAGAGGTATGTCGTTTAATATTGCTTCTAATAACAAGCATACCATAAAAGATATGGTAAGTTTGGTAAAAGAAATTTTTCAAATACCAACAGAACCCACTTGGGGCAAAATGCCTAACCGTAAATGGGATTTAAAAGAATGGTATGGCATCGCTAACAAAGCCAAAGACTTATTGGGTTGGGAAAATGAAACGAGTTTAAAAGATGGCTTGTTACAAACGATTGAATGGCAGCGTAATTATTCACTACCATTGTATGAGAAAAAAATTGTACAAGATAATATTCGTTTTAAGTTATCTGCTGTCATTGCATGTTATAAAGATGCGCAAGCCATGCCTATTATGCATCAACGTTTAACGGATGTGTTCAAAAAAATTAATGTGGATTATGAAATTATTTTCGTGAATGATTGTAGTCCTGATAACACTGTTGATGTCTTAAATGAATTAGTAGAAAAAGATGAACATGTCATAGGGATTGAGCACTCGCGTAATTTTGGTTCTCAGGCAGCTTTTTTAAGTGGTATGGAAATTAGTTCAGGAGATGGCGTAATATTATTAGATGGTGATTTGCAAGACCCACCAGAATTAATTGAAGATTTTTATAAAAAGTGGCAAGAAGGAAACGATGTCGTTTATGGCAGAAGGGTGGAACGTGAAGGGAATAAAATGTTAGTTCGATTTTATAAATTATTTTACCGTTTGTTTCGCAATGTTTCTTATGTACCCATTCCTTTAGATGCAGGCGATTTTTCGTTGATGGATAGAAAAGTGGTAAACGAGTTAGTGAAGTTGCCTGAAACGGATCAGTTTATGCGTGGCTTAAGGGCTTGGGTTGGCTTTAAACAAACGGGTGTAGATTATAGAAGACCAGAAAGAATGTTTGGCGTAACAACAAATAATTGGCGTAAAAATATTGCATGGGCTCGTAAAGCCATATTCTCATTTAGCTTTGTGCCATTGGAACTATTAACCTATTTAGGAGTAACACTTACTGGTTTATCCTTCATAGCAATTATTGCTCAAATATATTTTTATTTTAAAGAGCCAAATATTCCACATGGCATCCCAACCATCGTGTGTTTAATTTTATTTTTTGGCGGCTTGCAAATGCTTGCTATAGCTATTATTGGTGAATATCAAGCAAAAATATTAGAAGAAAGTAAAAAACGACCGAAATTTATTCGCAAAAAAATATTACGTAAAGAGTTTTAAACAATATGGAAGAAGTAAAAGAAGGTTTTAAGCCAAAAGCTCACGTAGCGCCAGATAGTTTTTTTAATAAAATAAAATTTTCAATAAGGCTTGTTTTAGATTTTCAAGTAAATACAGTTTACGCACATCTCAAACCATTTTTATCAAAAACAAGAGGAGATTTGTTAGATTTAGGTTGTGGAGAATCCCCGTACCGTTTTTTAATAAACGAAAATCAAAATAAATATTTTGGTTTAGACATTGCCGATGCTGATAAGTTTGATTATAGTAGAAAAGATATTATGCACTTTGATGGAAAAAATATTCCATTTGAAAACGAACGATTTGATTATTTAATTTGTACAGAAGTTTTAGAACATGTTGAAGATTATCAATCCTTGGTGAATGAAGTACATCGAGTAATGAAAACAAATGGTGAGGCTATTTTTACAATACCATGGAGCGCTCGCTATCATTATATTCCCTATGATTATTATCGTTACACACCATCAAAATTAAAAGCAATATTTTTAAAATTCTCGAAAGTAGAAATTACTCCTAGGGGAACTGATGTTACATCTATATCTGCAAAAATAGTAGTATTGTTTTTTAGAAATATTTTTCCACAAGAAAAATGGACATACATTTTCTCGCCAATTTGGATTTTGTTTTCTCCATTATTAATTATTTCAATATTATTTGGACACATTAGTTTAATTACTGGTTTTGGGAGCGACTTAGATCCCTTAGGTTATGCCATTAAATTAAAAAAATAAAATACATGGCATCTTTAAAAGACGATAGAGGATATAATCAAATGTTTGCGCCTTCAAAGGCTATGCAGGTGCGTTCAGAGAGAAGAAGTGATATGCTTATTTCTGAAATGAATATTTCAAAAGGAACGACTATACTAGAAATTGGTTGTGGTACAGGCGAAATTGCTGATTACATTGCTAGTAAAATTGTTGGGCAAGTTATAGGAACAGATATTTGTGTCCCCTTTATTGATGAAGCTACCGAAAAACATAAACGTCCAAATTTATCTTTTGAAGTGTTAGATTTTAATAAACCAGATTCATTAAAAGGAAAAAAATTCGACTACATTATTGGTAATGGTATTTTACATCATTTGTATTATCAGTTAGATGAAGCTTTAGTCAATATTCGCTTTTTATTAAAAGACGGCGGTAAACTCATTTTTTTAGAACCTAATTTATTGAATCCTTATTGCTATTTAATTTTTACCTATCCATATTTTAGGAAAAAAGCGAATCTCGAACCTGATGAAATGGCTTTTACTAAAACGTTTATTCAAGAGAAGTTACAAAAAGCTGGTTATTCGAGTTCTAAAGTAGTTTATAAAGATTTTTTATTACCTGTTATTCCAGACGCTTTAATTAAACCAGTAATCCTAGTTGGAGATTTGGTTGAGAAAATTCCTTTGCTAAATAGAATGACTCAATCTATTTTCATTGTAGGCGAAAAATAAAATTCATTCATCTATTAAATTATTTCATTCATGTTACAGGCACTCAGTATAAAAAAAGAATACATGAGGTATTCTTTTATGTCATGGTTTGGCGTTATGATAGCATTTTTAGCTAGTAAATTTATTGCTTCATCCTATAATGGAAACTTTGATGAGGCAAATAAAATAGCGCAAGAGTTATTGTTAAACCCTGCCATGGCTCAACCTGAACCAAAGGAAAAAGCAATCTTTTTTGGTACCGTTATTATAACAGTACTTGGCTTGTTGGTGTTTTACTTTGTTCTCAATCGCTTTATTAAAAAAAATGATGATGAAATAAAGGATTCATCTATTCATTTCGTTTCAGTAATTAATATTTTAATTGTTGGGTATTTTTTATACAATTGTTTCATAACGGCAAATCCTTTTTTTGCAACACCCCAAAATTCTCACGATACAATAACTAAAACAAACTTTGATTTTTATTTTATTCAAAGCTTTTTGCATAAGCGATTTTTAATATATGTACTGTTTTTATTTCCTCTCATTGGCTTTATTTTAATTAAGAATTTTAAAGTTTCAGAACAATTAAATTCATTATTAAAAAAAGTTGTTTTAGTAATATGTCTGTGCTTTGGGTTTTTAGCATTAGCCATCTCTACTTTTAAATTCCCTTATACGTTCGAAAACAAGTACGATTTTAATGCTATTTATTATTCGGTTGTGCAAGTGTTTAATGGCGCTCCCTTACTTGTAGATGGTTTTACAAATACGTATGGAA
The DNA here is from genome assembly GCA_046345275.1 of Bacteroidota bacterium. Taxonomy (GTDB): domain Bacteria; phylum Bacteroidota; class Bacteroidia; order B-17B0; family Aurantibacillaceae; genus UBA4416. Next base: position 4,830 of record JBKDJY010000148.1, on the reverse strand, counting down.
TGTATCCTCATTTTTTAATGCCAATATTAAAACTAACAGGTTTAAGTGTGTTAAGTTTTTCAATGATTATGGGAGTTTTATTGTGTATCTGTTTTTACTGCTTATATTATTTCCTCAATAAAAACATCACCAATAAACTAATCGTCTTATTGGGTTTTTGTTCTGTGTTTTTTATGAGTTATGGGTATCAAAAATCAGTTTTAAATTTCGATTCCATATTTGCGATGCACCCAATTCGTTGGTTGTTTCCAATGCTATTATTTGCATACATTACGTATTATATAACTAAGCAAACAAGTCAATCTTTTTTATTTAGAAAATTTAATTCTAAAAGTAGCTTTGAAATAATTCCTATTAAAGCCATTTCTTTTTTCTTATTCTCTTTTGGCATATTATGGAGCCCAGATTTTGGTACCTTTTCATTTTTAACGTTAATCATGTTTTATGTGTTTTATGAATTTAATATGAATGATGTTAAAAATTCCATTATAAAAACAGTATTTACATTCATTCAATCAATCATAGCCTTAGCAATAGCTTTAATCATTTATTCTACTTTTATCAAACTGTTTTATAATCAATCGCCTGATTTATCTCTTCTATTTAAAGCAATTATTACATTTTCAGGAATTGGCTTTGGGATGTTACCTATGCCAACAACCATACATCCATGGATGTTAGTAGCTTTGGTTTATGTTGTTGGTTGGGCAGTTTCAATTCACCATTTTTTTACTAATCAAAAAAACATTTTTACACTTTCTGTTTTTGTATTAACGTTTCTAGGCACTATTGGCTTAACTTATTATCAAGGCAGAAGCCATAATTGGAATTTATTTGTAACAAACTTTGAGGCATTTATTTTATTAGCATTATTTGCAGATAAATTAGTGCATAAGGCAAGAGAGAACAAAGTATTTATACCAGCTTTTGCCATGTCTTTGTTTTTTATTGCGTTTTCGCCTTTTCAATTAGCAGGCAGTTTCCCCAAATTGCAAGAATTGATTTATTCAAAAAAAGACAGAACGGCGAATCAAATGGAGCAAAATAATATTGAAGCGACGGCAAACTCAATAAATGCCATTTGTAACGATGACGAGAAAATATTTATTATAAGCGCTATGCAGTATCAAGGAATATATCATACGCTGTCTAAAACTACATCAGTTGCTAATCCAGGCTTTGGTGATTTATTTACAAAACAGCAACAACAACACATTATCGATAAATTAAAAACTGAAAACCAAAAAATATTTTTAGAGCCACAATTTTATCAACCCACAGATACTAAATTGTTAAATACAATTGGTGCTTATTATCAACTAAACACCATTGAAAATATACCTTCATTGTATTATTATAAGAAAAAAGAATTTGCCAAATATCATCCTAAATTGAGTAATGAAGATAACACACTTTTTTATATAAATACTAATAAAAATGGAGATGAGAATTTGAGATTATATGAAGCTTCTTCTAAGGCAATACAATTAGGTAATGCATTTACAATAGATGTTGTATTTACTCCTCCTTCAAATGCTATTACAAACATTAACACAGGTGGAACTATTCTATCCAATATAGATGGAAATAAAGGCTTTGTCATTCAGCAACAACAACAAAATCCTAACCAGTATATATTTGCCTATAAAGGTAGAGGAATTGTGTGTAACGTGGAATTAAATAAACCAACAAAAATGACATTTAAAGTAGATGGTGTAAATCTTTCATGCTATGTAAATGATGTGTTACAATCTCAAGCAATGGTAACAGAAGGATATGAAAATAGTAACCAGTCTCTTTGTATGGGGAGTATACAAAATAAATCAAATTTCTTTTTAGGGAATATTGATGAGATTATGATTTCTGCGCATTAAAACCAATATTTATGATAAAAATATCAATTGAAAAATCACTCATTCTGATTTTTTTTGATTCACTAACTAGATTTAAATAAATGTAAGCATGTATAATGATGGTATCGGATATAAAAAAATGTAACTCGAAAAAAGTCAATTAAGAATGTCGTAGAAAGTGCCACCTTTGTTAGTGCCTAGTGCAGTTTAATAGTCCTTAACTAAAATATCTGTAGGAATACTTAAGACGTCACTTAGTTTACGAATCATGTCAAGAGTAAGTTTTCTTTTTCTATTTAATATTTCACTTACTCTACTTTTTAGTCCAATTGCAAGCGCCAAGTCTTTTTGTTTGTAACCTAATTGTTCCATACGGAATTTAATGGCATCAATTGGATCTGGTAAATCAATAGGATATTTTTCCTGTTCATATTTGTCAATAAGTAATGAAAGTAATTCTAATTCATCACCTTCTTTAGTCCCTTTTTTAGCATCGAATATTTTTTCAAGTCTACTTAATGCTTTTTGATACTCTTTTTCGTTTTTAATTACTTTATGTTCCATTTTAAATTGTTTTTGCGTTTATTTTGTCATATTGCTTATGTGTTCCAATAAAACGAATCCATAGAATCCTATAGTCGTAATTGATTTTAACTATAAGCCTGTAGTCGTTCCTCTTTATATTAAATACAACTCTGTTGTCTTGAAGAAAACTTGCAGAAGGAAATTCTCTTTTTATTTCATTTGGATTTTTCCAATTAGCCTTTTGAGCTTCATAAAACCAAGATTTTAACTGCGATTCACAGTCATTATGTTTAGTCCAAAAGTCGCGAAGAATTTTTTTAGCAATTACTCTCAAGTCGGTTTATTTGATACAAAGATATAAAAAGTTCCCGAATTGGGAAAATTTATTTTAGGAGGAATTTTTGTCTTCATTGCTACTAATCGGTTTACGCAAGGGATGAATGATGTTATCAGATATAAAGAAATGTAACTCAGAAAAAGTCAATTAAAAATGTGGTAGAAAGTGCCGTAAGAGATATCGTAGAAAATGAAAAATGAAAAAAAATTGCACTTCAGCGCACTTTAGTTTACTCAAACGATGCCCGATTCCTAACACCTTATGTTTAGCTTGCCTTAGGCGCTAGGTTTTATTGTCAATTCAGCTTGACGTTTCTTGAAATATGCAATGATTTCTTCCTTTGTCATTTTTGATAATTTTTCGCTCAACTTGTCTCGTTGCTGACGCATGAATGCTACTGCATCAAATGTTTTTTCAGTCGTTTTCATATTTTTCAAATTCTCTTGGTGAACGTATTTCTAATTGCTTGTAACCGTTTTTTATATTGATAGAGTTATAACCGCGAATTCTGTCAACATTTACTATATGCTTAAAGTTCCAACTAACAAGAAAGTCTGCGCGATTAATAGTAGCTAAGGCTATATGTAAACAGTCAGCGTAACTTGTTTGTCCAACAACCCTTTCACTGATATATTCTAAAGCAAGATTAACTACTTCGTCATTGGTGTCAAGGAAGTCGGTGTACTCTGGTTTTAAACTTTTGACAAGGTTTTTAACTTTTTCCGGAGCACCTTCAAGCTCTTCTTGCGTAACGGTTGAAAACAATAAGGTAAATTCATTATTTTTAAGCCTTTCGAAAAGAGGAGCTGTGTGTTCAGCAAATTCCTCATCGAAGTATCCACCAAAAACTGAAGTGTCTATGTAAATTCGTTGCTTCATTGACAATGATTTAAAGATACGAATTAAACTTTAAGAGTTAATATATCTTTAAATATAGGGTAAGGCTTACGCATCTTAATTTTTTAGCACTTCTTTCAAATAATCATCATTCCAGCTGGCCATAACACAAATAAAACCGTTCATTCAACGGATTTAACTTACCCATAATATTATTTTCAACATAAATTTAAGCAGGCTCTTAATACTTCATTATTTTTCTGGCGATACTAAAAATTTACACCATGAGTTAAAAAATGATAAGCATTTATAAATTGTTGGCGATGATGAATTAAATGATGGTGTCAGATACAAAAAATCCAAATCGAAAAAAGTCAATTAAAAAAGTCAATTAAAAATGTCGTAGAAAGTGCCGTAAGTGATGTCGTAGAAAATGAAAAATGAAAATAATTTTGCACTTTAACTTTTAAAAATTAAGCAACGCCAGTTTTTCTAACGCCAGCAGTTTTTTTAACGCCAGTGCTTGTTTTTGTTTTAGTCAAATCTTTAGTTGATGTTTTTTTTATCGTAGATTTTTTTTCAGTTACCGCTTTTACAATTTTTTCTGTTGTTTCATCTTTTGTTGCATCGGTTTCTTTTACTTTAAGATTACCAGTTGATTGTAAAATATTATACCAAGTAAATAATTTTTTCATATTACTGGTATAAACGCGTTCTTTATCATATTCTGGCAGTATCGTTTCAAAATACGCAACTACTGCTTTATCATCCGCTTTATTATCAACGGAAGGTCCACCATTTTCTTTGTCAAAAATTGTCTGCAAGATTTCGGATACTGGTTTATCTTCGCCAGTAGTAAACATATTAATGTCTTCTAAAGAACTGATTTTAGCTGTTGAACTTGCTGAAGTGCGTCTTTTATCAGTCAAGCCTTCAACTATAATCCCATTTTTTGATTGTGCCACAACTTTATATAATCCTGACTGGCCACTTATTGAAATTATTCCGGTTAAATCAATCATTTTATTTTTTTAAAGGTTATCAAACAAAAATAATAAAAGTTTTAATTTAAACAATCATTTTCTTCCCGACTTGTCCGCTTGATGTAAGTTTCAAAAAATAGGAATTGATTTTTAATTAGAGTCTGCTCAAAAACTAAAAATGCATGTAAAATCAAAACTTTTGAGACATTTTTCACATTTTATCTGCAAGTATAAAATGATATAATCTCAATAAAATAGTTTAAAAAGAGTGCGTTTGTTTTTTTGCCTTTATCAT
>JBKDJY010000147.1:0-14042 GCA_046345275.1 Bacteroidota bacterium | reverse complement strand
GTTTGTCGCTTGCACAATTTACAAACCATCTGTTTTCGTTCATTTATCCAATAATCTTGATGAGAACAAGATGGGCACATGTATAAATTTTCAAGTCGAAGTTGTAATAAATAGGTAAAGCATTCTTCGTCAGTCGAAAACCACCGCTCGAATTCCATCTGATTTTTTGGATACTCCATTCCGCTAATATAGCGGTTTAATTGGAAGATTATTGCGGATAGCCAAGTAATAAAATAATCCATTAACTCTGATGGAAACAGTTCCTTTAATAATTGAATGCTTAGTGTTTCGATAATTTTTTAAGCTAAATGTATCTTTTTTTGGTTTAATCCCCAACTTTTTGACGTGATCCCAATCCTCATGCTTTATCATTTTTGTTCAGTCAATTAATGCGTAATCATACTCTACTTCCAATTTATTATCAACCGACCAAATTCCTGGTGTATTCCAAGCAATTCTTCCAGCTTCATCTTTTTGATACCAAGAGCTTACTTTACCAGACAAGGTTACTTTTGTTCCAGAAACGGAAACATCAATGTCTTGTGAGGTAATAGACCAATTGCGAATTAATGCATCTTCAACTTTTGCTTTCTCTATTCTATCGTGTGATTCTGGTTTGATGGTAATATTGTTTGAAACACCCGTAACTCCCAATAAATTTTTAACCACATTTTTAGCAGCATCTTTTTGAAAATTCCAATTTAATTCTCCATCTAAAGTTACCCAACCTTTTTCAACTTTTACTTTTATTTTATCATTGGGAACTTCCCAATTCCATTTGATGGCATTTAACACTTCAATAGCAATTTCATTGTCGTCTTTTTTTGCATAATCAGTACCAAACTTTAGTTCAATTTTTTCTACAACTGCTTTTACACCAGCTACGTTTTTAGCAGCCTGTTCTGCTTGAGATTTTTTCGCATAACTATTAACAAGACCTGTTAGTGTGATAATACCATCTTTAGCTGTTACACCAATTTCTGCTGCATTTAATAATGGTTCCCATTTTATGGCATTTTGTACATCTCTTTGCAATTCTTCATTTGTTTTCATGATATTCAGTTTAAGTTGTAAATGAATTTTTACAACAATGTAAAAATGTTCAGTTTAAAATGGATGAGTATTACAAGATAAACTTCATTTTTTACATCATTCACACTTATGAGGAAAATCTAAATGAATATGTCTCATAGATTTAAAAAATCTGTGAAATATGTAATTTATTTTTTTAATTTTATAATTGTAAGAATATGTAATAGTTTCAATTTCGCATGCAAGGAAACTCAATTGCCTTTATTTAATGATAAGTCTATGGTGTTGCCCCTTAATTATAATACTGTTCATTTGCACAAGAAAGTCAAAGATAAAATGATTGATTTCTATTATCTGAAAACTCAATACAATAATCACTTTATTTGAATGATTGATTCAAATGCAAAGTATCTTGAAACAAGTTTGCAACAGAAGTTGGAACTAACAAATAATATTCATACCAATCAATAGATTTTAAAAATAGATAGAAAACAATATTGAAGTGCTTTTTGAATTTTATGAATAAAAGGAAAAAACATGGAAACAAATGAAACCATCGGCATTTAAAAATTTTATTTATGAAGCGGCAGATATTTATTTGCTCTCAGTACGGTTTTTTAAAGAAGTATTTAAACCTCGATATGAAATTTCAGAATTATTAAAACAGTGTTACTATATCGGCAACACTTCGTTACCACTAGTAGCAGCTACTGCGCTCATAATGGGCTTAGTCATAACCATTCAGTCACATCCTGCCATGGAAGTTTTTGGCACAGAGTCTTGGTTACCCTCAGTAGTATCAGTCTCACTTGTAAGAGAAATTGTCCCAGTTATCACTGCTTTAACATGCGCTGGAAAAATTGGTTCCAGTATGGGCGCAGAGCTAGGATCAATGAAAGTATCAGAACAAATAGATTCTATGGAAGTTTCAGGAACTAATCCATTCAAATATTTGGTTGTAACACGCGTGGTGGCATCAACACTGATGTTGCCTTTGCTAATTGTGTTAAGCGACACAATATCATTATATGGCGCTTACATTGGCGTGAACATCAACCAAATTATCAGTTTTCCACTTTTCGCTAATCAAGTATTTACTAAACTTAGTTATGCCGACGTCCTTCCATCTATTATTAAAGGTTTCTTTTTTGGATTTGCCATTGGAATTATTGGTTGCTATAAGGGATGGAACACCAAAGGAGGCACGGAAGGTGTTGGTAAATCAGCAAATTCAGCAGTCGTTATCTCAATTTTCGCAGTATTTATTATTGATTTAATTGCGGCACAAATTACTGACATCTTAAATATTAAATGATGCGTTTTGAAAAATATGATACAAACGCCATTATTGAAATAAATGCTTTAAAAAAAGCATTTGGTGAAAATGTGGTGTTAAATGATTTTAATTTAAAAGTAAATGAAGGCGAAAATGTTGTTGTAATTGGTAAATCAGGTTCAGGCAAATCAGTCCTCATAAAATGTATCATTGGCTTAATAACGCCTAACTATGGAACCATCAAGGTCTTTGGAGAAGATGTTTCAAAACTTTCTCACGAAGATTTAGATAAATTTAGAGCAAAAGTTGGATTTCTATTTCAAAGTAATGCGCTCTATGATTCGATGACCATTCGGGAAAATTTAGAATTTCCATTAAGAAGACATTGGATGAAAGACACAAAAGAAAATATGAAAGATTTAGTAATAGCTGCCCTCACAAATGTAGGATTGGCCAATACCATCGATATGAAACCATCTGAACTTTCGGGAGGAATGAGAAAGCGGGTGGCCCTGGCGCGTACACTCATTCTTAAACCAAAAATCATTTTGTATGATGAACCTACAAGCGGACTAGATCCAGTAACTGGAAAAGAAATTAGCAACCTCATTGTTGATATTCAAAAGAAATACAATACAACATCCATTATTATTTCCCATGATTTAAGTTGTGCTAAAATCACAGCTAACAAGATTGTGATATTGATTGATGGCAAATGTTATGCATATGGAACTTTTGAAGAATTAAAAAAAATAAGTGATATAAAAGTGAAACAATTTTTTGATTAAAAGAATGGAAAATCAATCAGCAAATCGATTAAGATTAGGAATTTTTGTAATAGTAGCAACTACTTGCTTAATACTTGGTCTGTATTTTATAGGAAGTAAAAGAAATATTTTTCATTCGAAGATACATGTAAGTGCAGTGTTTAATAATATTAGTGGGCTTATACCTGGAAACAATGTTCAATTCAATGGAATTAATGTAGGAACAGTTTCAAAAACTTATGCCATAGCCGACACAGCAATTAAAGTAGAATTTACAATTGATAAAAAAGTAACGGAATTTATAACCGTTAATGCAATTGCAAGTATAAGTACAGATGGATTGCTAGGAAATAAATTGGTAACCATAGCTCCTGGTAAAAAAGGTGGTGCGTTAATTCAAGACGGCAATGTGATTCCTTCAGTTAACTCTATTCAAATTGATAAAGTCATCCGAAAGTTATTAGTCACAAACGATAATCTATCTGTTATCAGTAATAATTTAAAACGGTTTTCTGACAAAATTAATTCAACAAATTCCCTTTGGCAATTGTTAAGTGACAAAACTGTTGCAGACAATGTTCGGAATGCTTTGGTTCATATTAACATTACTAGTAATCGCACGGCAATGATTACAGGAGATTTTAGTAAAATAGTAAAAGATGTACAATCTGGTAAAGGCACAATAGGAGCTTTATTAACTGATACTACATTTTCTCATAAATTAAAACAAACCATCGTAAATATTGAATCAGTAACAGATTCTTTTGCAATCATCTCTGGCAATTTTAAAAACGTTTCCGAAAAAATTAAAAACAGCAATGGCGCAATTGGCACGCTCATTTCCGACACCACATTCGTTCACAATCTTAATACCAGCATGGAAAATATCAAAAAAGGATCTGATAATTTTAACGAAAACATGGAAGCATTAAAACATTCTTGGCCTTTTAAAAAATACTTCAGAAAAAAATTAAACAAAAAATAAAAATTATGCTAACAGTTGCACAAACCTATTTTCACAATTTTTAATATTCGCAAGCTGATGTTATTGTATTTGCCAATGTAACTGGAGATAAGAATCCCGTGCATTTAGATGAAGTGTTTGCGGCAAATACAATTTTCAAACGTCGCATCATGCATGGGATGTTAAGCGCATCAATATTTTCTAAAGTTTTTTGTAATCTGTTTCCCTGCGAGGGAAACATTTATCGCAATATTTTATCATTAGAAAATTTTTAATTATTAAATTAAACCAACAAAAAAATCTTAAAAAGTAAGATAAGTACAATAAATCACAAACTTCAAATGCTGGTTTTTTTATTTACAACTTTTGAGATATTTATTTTAATTATAAAAAAGGAAAATCAAATCCAATTTTCATAACCATAACCGTTTTATTCATAATTATATTACTTTTACAAAAAAAACATTCTATGGCATTGTTAGTGATTTTTAGACATGGACAAAGTGTTTGGAATTTAGAAAATAAGTTTACAGGTTGGGTTGATGTTGATTTGAGTGAAAAAGGGATAGAAGAGGCTAAAAAAGCTGGAGAAAAATTAAAATTTTTTAAGTTTGATTTAGCTTATGCATCAGATTTAAGACGCGCTCAACATACATTAAAATTAGCTTTAGAAGTAGCTGGTAAAATAGTGCCAACAATTTATAATAAAGCTTTAAATGAAAGAATGTATGGCGATTTGCAAGGTTTAGATAAAACCGAAACTGCAAAAAAATATGGTGAAGAACAAGTTAAAATCTGGAGGAGGAGTTTTGATGTCCCACCTCCAAATGGCGAAAGCCTCAAAGACACAACTGAACGAGTAATTCCATATTACAAAGCAGAAATAGAACCTCAATTAAAGGCAGGAAAAAATATTGTGATTGCAGCTCATGGTAATAGTTTAAGGGCGTTAATGATGTATTTAGAAAACATGACTCCCCAACAAATCTTAGAAGTTGAAGTTGCGACAGGAATTCCTCGGTTATATGAATTTAATTCAAATCTAAATATTTTAAAGGTTGAAAATTTATAGTATTTATGCAACAACATTTTTTAAATCCAAATGGAAAAACAATTGCAGTAGATTTTGATGGAACCATTGTAGAACATAATTATCCTGCCATTGGTAAAGAAATGATGTTTGCTTTTGCAACCATTAAAGAATTACAAAAAAAAGGCCATAAATTAATTCTCTTCACTTATCGCACTGGTTCATTATTAGATGAAGCTGTGGAATACTGTAGAAATAATGGTGTAGAGTTTTACGCTATTAATAAAAATTATCCCGAAGAAATAATCAATGAAGATGTGCCTCGTAAATTAAATGTAGATATATTTATTGATGATAGAAATGTTGGGGGATTTTTGGGATGGAGTATCATTTGGCAATTACTTCATCCAGAGGGAGGAGATTTTAATCATGTATTAAAAAATCCAGAAGCGCATAACAATTTTAAGAAAGAAAAATCTTTTTTAAAAAAATTATTTGGAAAATGATTATTTTAAAAACTAGAGAAGAAATTGAACTCATGCGCGAATCTGCGCTCAGTGTTTCTAAGACTTTAGGAATGATTGCTAAAGAAATTAAACCTGGCGTAACCACATTATTTCTTGATAAATTAGCTGAAGAGTTTATTAGAGATAATGGTGGTATCCCTTTATTTAAAGGCATGTATGATTTTCCAAACACACTGTGCATGTCTCTTAATGAATCAGTTGTTCATGGAATTCCAAATGATAAACCATTAAAAGAAGGAGATATCATTTCTGTTGATTGTGGTGTTTTAAAAAATGGTTTTTGCGGTGATCATGCTTATACCTTTCCAGTTGGCGAAATCAAACCTGAAGTTCAAAAACTACTGGATGTGACGCTAGAATCACTCTATTTAGGAATAGAACAATTTAAAATAGGAAATAGAATAGGAGATATTGGCTTTGCGATTCAACAACACGCTGAAAAAAACGGATATGGCGTAGTACGTGAATTGTGTGGACATGGTTTAGGAAAAAAACTTCATGAAGATCCAGAAGTGCCCAACTATGGTAAAAGAGGAGATGGACCAAAAATAAAAGATGGCATGGTAATTGCCATTGAACCCATGATTAATATGGGCTCAAGGAATATCAAACAGCTAAAAGACGGATGGACTATTTTAACTGCGGATGCTAAACCTTCTGCACATTTTGAGCATAATGTTGCGGTAATTGATGGTAAACCAGAAATTTTATCAACTTTTAAGTTTATTGAAGAATCAACTTAATGGTAAAAGTTAATATTAACTGCTAAAAAACTTGGTTCCATTATTTGGCAAATTCAAAAAAAAGCAGTTACTTGCGTGTGATTTAAGCAATAAATAAACCTATTATGACGATGAATATTTTAAATTATAAGTTTAATATCAAAATATTAGCTTTTATTATCGTTTCACTTTTTGCATTTTCATGTACTGACCCTAAAACAAGTGCGAGTGATGATGATTTCTCAGATAACGATACCATTAAGGCAGTTACTTTAAATGTGGGTGGTGAATTATTTTCAATTCCTTCTCCAATTCAAACGGCATTATTAATTCAAAAGTCAGGGATTACCTATGATAAATCAATTTTAAATGAAAATAATAAAAGCTCTCTTTATATCTCCGATTTTTCAAAATCTCTGAATTTAGGCATTTATGGGGCTGATTTAGGTTACGTAAGTATGTATAGTCAATCTCAAGATGCTTTGGGATATTTAGCCTCAGTAAAAGTTTTAGCAGATAAATTAGGCATTTCAGCTGCATTTAATCAAAAAATGCTAACAAGAATAAAGGATAATATTTCAATTAAAGATAGTATGTTGGTGTTAGTTGGTGTTGCGTATCGTGCAAGTGATTCTTACTTAAAAACAAATAAAAGGACCGAAATAAGTAGCTTAATATTAACTGGCGGTTGGATTGAAAGTATCTATTTTTCAATTAAAGCTTATGAAAAAAAACCAACCAACGAAATTAAATATAGAATTGCTGAGCAAAAGCAAGCTTTAAATAGTTTAATAAAATTATTGTCATCTCACAGTCTAACAGAAGCTTCCGAATTAATCAATGAATTAAATAGTTTGGCGCAAATTTTCGAAGGCATCACTTATAAGTATGTTTATGTTGAGCCAAGTACGGATGAAACGAAGAAACTTACTTATATAAATAGCTCAACAAATATTTCAATCAGTGAAGAACAGTTGGAGAAAATTTCTGAAAAAATTTCCGACATCCGTTTAAAAATAATTAATTCAAAACCATCATTTAATTAGAATAAAAGAATGCGAAAAAATACAAATAAAATCATTTTAATTTTATCCTTTTTGGGTTTAAATGCCTCCCTATTCGCTCAATGCGATTCAATTGCTAATGTTTGTTCAAAACATATCATTTCACAATTTATTTCCGATGGCCAATCTTATCGTTCTTTATTATTGAATTCAGAAGAAACAGCGGAGTTTCATACAACTTTTTTTGGTGAAACGACTTATCGTTTAGCTGCTTGCAGTGGTAAATCTGATGGAAATTTAATTTTTAGCATCAGTGATCAAGAAGGTCATGTGTTGTTTAGCAATAAAAATTATGCAAACGCCCCATATTGGGATTTTAAAGTTAAATCAACCTTAGAATGCATCATCAATGCTCAAATTGACCCAAGCAAAAATGCAGGATCTGGATGTGCCGTCATATTAATTGGATTTAAACAGAAATAGTGTTTAAGCATTTTACCGCTAGGATTTATCTAAAATAAAATTGGAACAAATTTTTATGGTTATCCAATGAGAACATTATGTAAATGATTCTTTATGATACCTCTATAATTGCTGTTCTTTTTGAATTAAAAACCGTGATAACTAGAAGCACATTTCTAAAACACTCTGAGTCCATGTTTGAGGAGAAATAGATTTAGATAATTGATGCGATATTTCTCCCATCTGAAATAATTGTTCATTTTCTAACTCTATTATTTTTTTCATGGCTAGCTTAATGCTCGAAATGCTTTGAGGATCAAAATCAAAACCGTTTTTTCCTTCCGTTAAAAATTGTTCTTTAGCGCCTATTTCATTACTTAATAACAATGGAAATCCTGAAGCAGCAAACTCATGAACCACAACGCCCCAAGGCTCTTTAAGGCTAGGTAGAACAAAAACACCTGTTTGTTGGATGTACCGATCCAAATCATGAGGTTGCACAAACCCAAAATGTTTTATTTTAGAATGCTTTATTGGTTCAATAGGACCAACACCTAAACACCATAATTCCCAATCATTCGGATTTTCTTGTTGCAATTGAATAAATGCATTCCATAAATTCTGTATGCCTTTTGTTTCAACGTATCGACCAACATAAATAAATTTATGTGGAAAATGAACTTGCTTGTTGTTTTTTTTTGAAGAATATATTTTTTCAAAAAAGAGCGCATTGGCAGAGTATAAACCCAAAATAATATTAGCGTCTTTAAACCCAATTTTAATAGCCATTTTTTTTTGAGAATTTCCAGGAACAAATGCATATTTGAAATTTGGAGTAATATACACACGTGCATAAATGCCAGATAAATAATGTTTAAATGAGCCAGTCCATTTGGTATCAAACCCTAAAACTGTTATGGTCGTTAATTTAAAATATTTTACAGCCTTTAAATAATCTTTATCAATCCAACCACTGCAATAAATTAAAGTAGGATTATTTTTTTTTATTTCAGCTATAAGCATATTAGCGTTAAAAGCAGCTTTATCATAAAAAAAAATAGAAGGATAATTTTCTTTTGTAAATTGAAATGGAGCTTCTTTATTTACAGAATAATTAAATACATGAATACTTGCAGCATGGTGACTTAATTCCTTTAAACAACTTAGTATATAATCAGCTAACTCTGTATATAAAATAACAATGGTAGGAATAGGATGATGTGATTGCTTATCTAACATAGCATGAAAATTTGTTCATCTCTCATATCAAAACAAGAATTAAACTTTTTTTAATCCCCTATTTAAATAAATTTAAAATTTATGACTAAAATTAAAGATATCAAATTACAAACCTGGTTGTTTTATCTACTCATTTTGCTCCTCTGGGATTGGCACTATCTCTGTTAAACGTTTCATCAGTTCTTTATAATATGCTTCTTGATTAAATTGTTCTGCTAGCATGGTTAATCTTTTCATGAGTTCTTTTGCCTGTTCAATTTCTCTGTTAAATGAAGCTCTGTGAGAAGTTTTTTGAGAGGTATACACTTTAAAATCATTCTCAAAAATGTCAAATAATTGTGTAGATAATTTGGTGGCTTTATCCATTTTTCCCAATTGATAATATCCAGCAATAACCGTATATATCGTGGCTTCAAAGCGTACATTGGCATCAGGCATTTTCTCTAAACATAAATCTAAAACTTTTTCAGCCTTATCTTTTTGGCCTTTGTTGATTAATGCGCCAGCTAGTGTTGCCAATTGCATACGCATATTTGATGCCATTCGTGTACAATTTTCATCTAAACTAACGCCTTCTTTATCCAATCCTCCCCATTCGAATTTCATAATATTATCATACATCACGTCGGTTTTAACGCGACCGCCTTGCTGCATTTCAGATTCTGTATTTTTAATTGGAACTAAACGATAAGCCAAACCTTCTAATTGAAAATATTCTTCTAATCCCAAATAGGCTTCTGCACCTGTAGTAACAGCAAAATAAATTGGTCGTTTCCAATTATTATGAGCAATCAAATCCAAAACCATTAAATCGTTTTTGGTTAAATAAGACCGATCAATTTTCCATTTGATTGCATTTACCAATCTGGCAGTATCTTTTATAGGAATAACTTTTTGTTTCATCACTTCCGCTGAATCTACATTCACATAAAAAGTACTAGCGGGTATAAAATCATAATATTTACCGCCACTTTCAAATTTATTATTGATATCATCCGATTCCACAAAATCAATGGCTTTTTTCAAATTGTAAGGCCCTGCATTTTTATCCATTAAATAAACGACTTCCCTTTTATTTTGCACTAATTTTTCTGGAGCTATTGTAAATGGCACAGGAGCTGACTCGTAGACTGCCCTTCGCATTTGACTAATGTACCAATCTGTTTGTAATAAACTTAAATTTACAACGCGCACATCTGTTCTTACACCTTCTACTTCTTGTGCATACCAAAGAGGGAAAGTATCATTATCTCCATTTGTAAATAAAATAGCATTTGGCGCACAGGAGTTTAAATAATTAACTGCAAAATCTCGACTCATGGTTCTCTTAGATCTATTATGATCGTCCCAGCCTTCTGAAGCCATCAAAGAGGGAATTGCTAATCCAATAAGACTTGCTAATAAAACAGCAGTTTTTGCATTTGTTTTAGAACTTAAATAATTAAATAAAAACAAAACGCCCAAACCTATCCAAATTGCAAAAGCATAAAAAGAAGCCACATACGCATAATCACGTTCGCGAGGTTGATAAGGATACTGATTTAAATAAAATACCACTGCTACGCCATTTAACAAAAACAATAAGGCGACTACCCACATATCTTGTTTATTGTATTGATACATAAAAAACATTCCTAATAATCCCAAAATAAATGGAAGGCCATAAAATGAATTATTAGCTAGGTTATTAGAAGTGCTATGGGGCTCAAAAGTTGAATTAGTGTCTAAAATCCAATTATCTAAAAAGGTGATGCCAGTTTTCCAATTTCCTTCTAAGGGATTACCGTTTAAACCTTGTATATCATTTTGTCTTCCAATGAAATTCCAAGCAAAATATCTTAAGTACATATACTTTATTTGGTAGCTCACAAAGTAATTAAAATTCGCAATGAAATTGGGGATTTGAACTTCTTCCATTTCACCAGTACGGTCATTCATTCTCGTTTTAGTTTTGTGATTCTTATCTATATTTCCCCAATACCGATATGCAGATTCATGATTTCCTTGCTGACTCCACATTCTTGGAAAATAAGTGCAATACTCTTCTTCATAAACAGGTACAGATTTTTTACGATCATCGGTAATGATATATTTTTTTAATTTTTCATCTTTGGCATAGATAGGGTCTCTATCTCCAAAACTATTTTGTGATTTAGTTGGCGCATTATAATATTGGCCATACAGCAAAGGCCAATCACCATATTGTTCGCGATTTAAATAAGACAGCATCGTAATCGCGTTTTCGGGATCATTCTCATCCATGGGTGTATTGGCTTGTGAACGAATAATTAATACAAAAAAAGAGGAGTATCCAATTAATAAGGTTGTAAAGCTTACTAATATGACGTTGAGCGTGTTTGTGTTTTTAGTTTTTAAATAATTAATACCGTACAACAATGAACCCAAAACAATCGCACGACTAAATAAAGAACTTGCGCCGTTTCCAGAAATTGAAATTAAAGCAACAAAAACAATGGAGGTGTAAAATCCAATTTTATAAAACGACTCTTTTTTATTTACGGTATAAGCTATTAGCGTACTTAAAGAAACAATGATTAAAACGAAATAAATAATGGATCCAATATTAAAGCCCGCGCCTAGTTTGTTTACAAAGAATACTTCGTAATCAGCAGCAAATTTTACAATTTTAGGAATAATGATATTTTGAATACCGCCTAATAATATCAGCGAGATAAACCCTGTAACAAAAAATGACTTCCAAGTAAACGGATATTTCTTGAAATAATAAATAAAACAAATTGCTGGTATGGCCAATAAATTAAGTAAATGCACGCCGATTGAGAGTCCCATTAAGTAAGCAATTAAAACTAACCATCGCATAGCGCTAGATGGATTTAAAGAATCTTCTTCTTCCCATTTTAAAATGGCCCAAAATACCAATGCTGTAAAAAATGACGACATCGCATACACTTCCCCTTCTACTGCTGAAAACCAAAAAGAATCTGAGAAAGTATAAGCCAAAGCACCTATTACCCCGGCTGACAATACCGCCCAATGTTTTACAGTTGTAAATTCTTCTTCCTTTTTTGCGACTGATTTTTTACCTAAACGGGTTATGCTCCAAAATAAAAACAAGATGGTAAATGCACTGCAAAGCGCAGACATCACATTAATCATTTTAGCAGCAATTGCTGGGTTACCGCCTCCAAATAAAGTAAAAAATCTTCCTACTAACATAAAAAAAGGTGCGCCAGGAGGATGACCTACTTCTAACTTGTAAGCACATGCAATGTATTCTCCACAATCCCAAAAACTAGCAGTTGGTTCTATTGTAGAAATATAAGTAAACGCTGAAATTGCAAATACAAACCAGCCTATCACATTATTCATTTGTTTAAATAACATATCGTTTTTATAATTCGTGAAATGCGAAATTAATCAAAAAACTAAGCTAAATAATACGAATATTTATTTTTATGATTTTTTTGTTAGTGGGCTTTTTTTGTTATTTTTGTGCCCCTTATCTGCAAAAGATAATAACTGTCCGATGGTGTAACTGGCAACACGACTGATTTTGGTTCAGTAGAGTCTAGGTTCGAGCCCTAGTCGGACAACGATTAAAAAACTACAATAACATGAAAGCCTTTGAAAATAATTATTTCAAGGGCTTTTTAATTTTATCTAATAGGTAATAAACTCAGATAAATTGAAACAATGGGTGGCATATTCGTTGGCATTGCAATTAAATTTGAAGCCCTCGAATTATTCAAATACCAATGTTATAAATACTCTACAGCGTGATTAATGTTTTTGATTAGCAAAATTTAAAAACATCAAACATTACACGATGAAAGTTGCACAAAACATGTCGGTATTATTTTCGCTTCGCAACCCTAAAAAGAAAAAAAACGCTACAAATATGATAATCGAGCAATCCATCAAACTCATACTTTAGAATAAATTCCCGTACTTGAGTTAAAGGTGTTTTACCTTTATTCATCAATTTTAGATTTTACTCAAAATTGAAATCGAAAAGTCAAAAAATGCTATCTAATTCAATAATATTTTGACTCAAGAGAATTTTAACGCCTTCACAATTTGACCGTCGTGATAAATAATATAAAGTCATTTTTTATGAAAAGTTAAATAATCTTGCAAGATGATTGTTGCGCTAATCATATCAACTGTATTTTTATTAGTTCTATCTTTTTTCTTTAAACCTCCAATAAGCATAGCTTGACGTGCTAAAGAACTTGTAAAACGTTCGTCAAACCTAGCGATTTTTAAGAATGGAAATTTTTTTTTAAGATGTGTTACAAAAGGTTCTATAAAACGGGCACTGTCAGAAGCATTATTTTGAAGGGTTTTAGGTTCGCCAACAACGATACATTCCACTTGTTCTTTTGCTAAAAAATTTTCTAAATATGAAATTAAATCTTTGCTGTGAATGGTTGTTAAACCAGTAGCAATAATTTGCAATGAATCGGTAACAGCAATTCCAACTCGTTTGCTTCCGTAATCTATTGCTAAAATTCTCGCCATAAAGTGAAGAAAGTTTTTTAAAGTTAATTTAAATTTTCAAAAACTTCCATTTTTTAATCATCTAAATTAACTACTTTTTTTATCAAGATTAATTAATCTTTCAATTCTTGAAGGCCTGATTGTAATTATTAAAGAATTAAAATAAAGAACAGTCATGAATCATCAGTATAAGTTTTATATAGTGTTTCGATTATTTCTTAATAAATGTTGGGAAGTGACAAGTCAAAAAAGAACGTTTATACTTTCTTAATTTAATTAGCACGCATAATAATTTTTTAAAGTGAAGGCCAGAAAATTTAAATACCAAAAACTCTCAATTTGATTCTTACTTGTATTCTATAGTATTCGAAAAGATGGGATGATTTAACCATAATATTGTAAAATTTCTGTAAATTTAAAAATAAATGAAAAAATAAACGCTAAATAATTGGTTTATTTTAAAAAAAAACTCAGCTTGCGACTTAATTATATCTTTAATTTTATATCAAATCAATAAACAATAACAATTAAACCAAA
>JBKDJY010000146.1:0-56400 GCA_046345275.1 Bacteroidota bacterium | reverse complement strand
ATAGATAGATAGATAGAAAAATCATGTTGAATTAAGAAAAAAATAGCGTATTTTTGAAATACAGATTACAAAAAATCGTTTAATGGGTTCTGCGATTTTTATTCAAATCTCTAAAAATGAATTTTTAGAACCCACCTTAAGTATTAATTATTTTAAATAAACAAAATTGAAAATAAATTTCTTTCAAAGTTTCAAGCGTATAATTTTCAATAATCGTGCCTGAATTTTATTTTTAACAAAAATTAAGAAATAATATTTCGACAATGTTGGTTTTTTCGCCAACAAGTTAATATTCCCTTAGCCCTTAAAATATTCTTATCTGACTTGCTATTTATCTTGTTGGTGAAAATACCAACAAGGGCATAGAATTCTTTCTAATGCTTAATTTAGATTAAACATAAAAGAAAAATTAAGCTGAAAAATATTTATAAAACAATGGGATTGTTTCAATGCCCTTGTAATAATTAAATAAACCATAATGTTCATTTGGAGAATGAAGGCCATCGCTATCTAAGCCAAAGCCAAACAAAATGCTGTCTAAACCCAATTCTTTTTTAAATAAAGCAACAATTGGGATACTTCCTCCACCGCGTGTTGGAATGGGTTTTTTGCCATAGGTTTCTTCCATGGCTTTGCTCGCTGCTAAAAACCCTTTTGAATCCGTAGGAACAACAACCGGCTCGCCACCGTGATGGGTAGTAACTTTTATTTTTACGGATTTTGGAGCAATCCTTTCAAAATGTTTTTTAAAAATTTCACTGATGTTATGCGAATTTTGATTTGGAACCAAACGCATTGATATTTTTGCAAATGCTTTTGATGGTAACACTGTTTTTGCACCTTCGCCGGTATAACCACCCCAAATGCCATTTACATCTAAGGTTGGGCGAATCCCAGTTCTTTCATTAGTTGTATATCCATTTTCGCCATGCTCCTTTTCAATATTCAAATCTTTTTTAAAATCTTCTAAATCAAAAGGTGCTTTTGCCATTTCGGATCTTTCTTCTTTGCTTAATTCTTGGACATGATCATAAAATTCAGGAATTGTGATGTGATTATTTTCGTCATGGCACGATGCAATCATCTTGCATAAAATATTTATGGGGTTTGCTACCGCTCCTCCATAAACGCCACTATGCAAATCTCGGTTTGGCCCCGTTACTTCCACTTCCATGTATGCTAGGCCTCTTAATCCCGCATCAATACTTGGAATATCATTTGCAATAATCGACGTATCAGAAATTAAAATAATATCCCCCTTTAATTTTTCTTTATTGTCAATAATCCAAGGTCCCAAATTTGGTGATCCAACTTCTTCTTCACCTTCAATCATAAACTTTACATTGCAAGGTAATGTCTTAGTCTTAATCATTGTTTCAAATGCCTTCACATGCATATACATTTGGCCTTTATCATCACAACTTCCTCTGGCAAAAATGGCGCCTTCTGGATGAAGCTCTGTTTTTTTGATAATAGGCTCGAATGGCGGAGAATGCCATAAATCAAGAGGATCTGCAGGTTGTACATCATAATGACCGTAAACAACAACTGTTGGTTTTGTTGCATCAATTATTTTCTCTCCATAAACGACAGGGTATCCTTTTGTTTGACAAATTTCTACCTTATCTGCGCCAGCTTCTATTAATCGATTTTTTACCGCTTCTGCTGTTTTTTCCATATCCAATTGGTGTTCGGGTTTAGCACTGATGGAAGGAATTTTTAATAAGTCTAAAAGTTCATTTAAGAAACGATCTTTGTTTGAATGAATGTAGCTTTGTATCTGATTTGGTTCCATTATATCGTAATTTTGCATCTAAAGTAGTTTTTTTATTTGAACTGACATTTGAATGATTTGAAAATTTGTTAGCTAATTTTTTAAACCGTATTTTTGATAAAATGAAGCAAAAAAGTTTAAAAGTGTTAGTGACAAAACGATTACAAAAACAACTGGAAACCTGATGTAAGCAATGGGCCCTGTTTTTATATTTTAGAATTTAAGGATGGTCGGAAATGGAATGGCTTCGTTCAAATATTTAAAGATTAAATAAAATATTAAAAATAAAAACATATTTATTTGTTTCTTTTTTACTGCTGTTTAAACTTGCAGATGCAACACACATCGTTGGTGGAGAAATTTATTACGACAACTTAGGTGGTAATAATTACAAGATACACATGAAGGTGTATCGTGATTGTATCAATGGGCTAGCGCCATTTGATGATCCTGCATTCTTTACCATATTTGATGCTTCGCAGAATGTAGTTAAAACATTAACTGTTTCTATTTTAAGTGTTACAACGGTACCGCCCACAAATAATAGTATTTGTGCGCCTGCTTTTTTTGGTAACGCTTGCGTGGAGGAAGCCATTTATGAAACTACAGTTACCTTAACGCCTTCAGCAGGAGGATATGACATTGTTTATCAACGTTGTTGCAGAAATGGAACAATACTCAATTTAATTAATCCAGATGAGGTAGGTTCTACTTATACGGAGCATATTCCAGGGCCTGAAATGGTTGTTACTAATAATTCGCCAAGATTTACTAATCGGCCTCCAACATATATTTGCTCAGGGTTAAATATTAATTTTGACCATGTTGCGACAGATCCTGATGGTGATCAATTGGTTTATTCATTATGTTCTCCATTTAATGGATTAGATGTTTGTTGTCCTTTAATAAGCAATCCAGGATTTACAAATACTTGTAATAATTCTCCGCCAATATGCCCTAATACGAATCCGCCTCCTCCATATCTTTCTGTTCCATTTTCTGCGCCTTATTCAGCTAGTTATCCTTTATCTTCAAGCCCTGCCATAAATATTAATGCTTCAACTGGACTTTTAAGCGGGGCGCCAAATTTACTTGGTCAATGGGTTGTTGGTGTCTGTGTGAGTGAATATCGATCAGGGGTTTTAATAGGAACGCATTACCGTGATTTTCAATTTAACGTTATTGCTTGCCCTAATTTACTTGAAGCTCGTGTTGTTGCGCAAACAAAAACAAATGATGGTCGCGGAACAGGCTACTGCAATGGTTATGAAGTAACTTTTAAAGACGCAAGCATCAATGCCACCTCTTGGCATTGGGATTTTGGCGATCCTTCTACATTAGCGGATACTTCAAACCTGAAAAATCCACTTTATACTTTTACCCAAAAAGGCACTTACACCATTACTTTAATCGCTAATCCTGGTTCTCCATGTGCAGATACGACTACCAGCATATTTTCAATAAATCCATTGCTAAGGCCAAGTTTTTTAATTCCAAACGGACAATGTTTGAGCAACAATCGTTTTAATTTTATTGGAGGTGGTTTGTTTGATGGAACTGGCACATTTAATTGGATATTTGGTCCAAACGCAAATCCATCATCTGCCAATACACTGACGGTAAATAATGTGGTATTTAATGCCGCTGGATCATATCCCATTACATTTTCAGTGACTGAAAACGGATGTAGTGCGGATACAACCAAAATCATTGACATTTATCAAGACCCTTTAGCGAGCATAGGTTCATTTGATGGAAATGGTTGTGACCCATTCACCATCACCATTCCAAATACGAGTATGTCATCAGGTAATACGAATTATACTTGGTCGTTTAGTGATGGAACAACATCCGATTTAAAAACGCCAACTCACACATTTTCACCAGCAGGCATTTATAGCGCCTCATTAACGATTAATACCACAAACAATTGCATTGGTTCAAGTTCTGTATCAGCAGTTAATAGCATTACAGTTAATCCGACGCCAATAGCTGGATTCACTGCTACGCCAATGGTAACAAGTATTTTTAATCCAGAAATCAATTTTTTTAATACTTCGATTTCACCAAACATCATTTCATGGTTTTATGATTTTGGCGATGGGGGAAGTTCTAACTCAGTTAATCCCATTTATTCTTATGGCAATTGGGGAGAGTATACCGTAACACAAACTATTGTAAATAATTTTGGCTGCCCAAATAAAGCTCAATTATTGATTCGTATTTTACCTGAACACAGGTTTTGGGTCCCAAATGCTTTTACTCCAAAAAATGAAGATGGGCTAAATGATGAATTTAAGCCAGTGGCCATTGGCGTTAGGAACTATTCATTTACAATTTTTGATAGATGGGGCAGTATTATTTTTAAGACCAACGATCCAAACGCTGGATGGAATGGGACATATAAAGGAAAGCCTTGCCAATTAGATGTTTACGTGTGGAAATGTGAATTTACCAATATAGTCTTAAGTAAGGATGAATCTTATGTTGGCCATGTAACTTTACTAAAATGATTCAAACAGGCGACCTAATTCTTCGTAGATTTAAAATTTTAAGAGTGTGTATGAATAAATTATTTTGTTGCAATGAATAGCCTTTTTACAATAATTAGAGATAAACACGCTTTATGGTACAAGGGCATTGTTTTTTTATTTTCAGTCGTAATTTGTGCTTTGCTATTGCCGAACAATCAATATGAATCGCTCAAATTTATAAAAGTTGGAGATGTATGGAAAAGTGAAAATTTAATATCAGAAATTGATTTTCTAATCCAAAAAACCAACAATGAACTAAAATTACAGCAAAACAACATCGCTAACTTTCATTTATATTTTGATAAGATTAATATAAATACAAATGATGTATTAAATCAACCGCTATTAGACTCAAAAACAAAAAATCTACTTAAAATAAAATTAGATAGTGTTTATCAAATAGGCTATTATTTGAATTCAAAAGAATACATGAAAGCCATGGATTCTATTTTTATTGTTCATTCAAATGAAGCTAAACTGGAATCTGTATCAAATTTGATTGAACAAGAAACCTTAATGGTGATGATTAAAGATATAATTCCAGATACAGTCATTTTAAATCAATTTATGAGTTCGATTCCTGAAAATATTCTTTACAATGAATCTCTCAGTAAAAATTTTAATTCTAATAGTGATATACAAGAATCTATTTATAAAAATAAAATTAGCAAAGGCGAAACCCTTATTCGTAAAAATGATGTCATCAATAAAGAATCTTATGAGGTGTTGATGAATTATAAAAGGGAATTAGATACCCTCAATAAAAATACATTTTCAATTACTGTTTTTATTGGTAAGTTAATGATTTGTGCACTGATATTGGGAATACTGATGCTTTTTTTAGCATTTTTCAGAAAAAATATATTTAGCTTAAATACACAGGTTACCTTCATCTTTTTAATTATTATTTTGTTTGTGTTAGCTTTTAGTACGATTGTTAAATATGATCAAAATTATATTTTTTCTATACCGCTATGTTTAGTGCCAATTTTAATAAGGGTTTTTTTTGATAGCCGAACTGGCCTATTTAATTTTTTAAATATCGTTTTACTTTGTTCTTTTTTCACAACTGATAAATTTGAATTTGTTTTTGTGCAGTTGATTGCTGGAATAGGCACCATGTTTAGCGTTGCGGAAATGGGAAAAAGATCTAAGCTTTTGGTAGCCTCATTACTAATTTTTGTTTTTTATGTTCTAGCATTTGTTGCATACCACCTATTTAATCATACAGAGCTTGTGCTTCAAAATGTTGAAAATTATTATCCTTTTTTAATCAGTAGTTTGGGCGTTTTATTTGCTTTCCCGCTTATTTATTTATTCGAAAAAATATTTGGTTTTGTTTCTGATTTCACTTTGCTAGAGCTGTGCGATCTCAACAATCCATTGCTACGACAATTGTCTCAAAAAATCCCTGGCACTTTTCAGCATTCTTTACAAGTAGCAAATTTAGCAGAAGAAGCTTGTTACATAATTGGCGGAAATGCTTTATTAGTAAGGACTGGAGCGATGTATCATGATATTGGGAAAATAAATAATCCGCGTTTTTTTACTGAAAATCAAGTTGGGGAAGTTAGTCCACATCAAGATATAAGCTCAGAAGAAAGCGCCAAAATTATCATCAATCACGTTATCAGTGGTATTGAAAAAGCAAAGGAATATAAATTGCCAGAAAGCATCATTGATTTTATTAGGACGCATCATGGCACAACAACAACGCGATTCTTTCTACACAATTATAAACAAGCACATGCAGGTGAATTAATCAATGAAGATTTATTTCGTTATCCCGGACCAATCCCTTTCAGCAAAGAAACGGCTGTGCTAATGATGGCGGATAGCGTCGAAGCATCTTCAAGGAGTTTGAAAACATACGATGCTGTCACAATTAATGATTTGGTAGACAGAATTATAGATTATCAAATTTCGGAAAACCAATTCATTAATGCAGACATAACTTTTAGAGATATCAA
This sequence comes from Bacteroidota bacterium, assembly GCA_046345275.1. Lineage (GTDB taxonomy): Bacteria > Bacteroidota > Bacteroidia > B-17B0 > Aurantibacillaceae > UBA4416. The sequence continues at coordinate 50,122 of JBKDJY010000146.1, read as the reverse complement.
TCAAATTAAAAAAATTTTAAAGAAACGATTGATGAATATTTATCACGTGAGAATAGAATATCCGAGATAAAAAATTTAATTTCAAAAATTAACTATCTTTTAAATTATTCCAATACCAATCAACCGACTCAAGCAATCCTTCTTTTAAATTGTGACTGGGAGAGTATCCCAATATTTTTTTTGCTTTCTCAATTGATGCTAAAGAATGAGGAATATCGCCTTTGCGCTCTGTTCCATGTTTTACAATGACACTAGCAATTTCCGGATTAAATTTTGCCAATTGTTTTTTTAATAATTCTGTCAGCATATTCAAATCAGCTCGTTCTCCAACAGCCGTATTAAACACCTGCCCTTTAGCAAAAGGATTATCTGTAGTGGCTGCCAAATGATTCATTTGAACGACATTTTGGATGTAAGTAAAATCTCTTGAATTTGTTCCATCCCCATTAATTTGTGGGGATTGCAATGCCATCAATTGCATGATGAATTTTGGAATAACGGCTGCATATGCGCCATTAGGATCTTGGTTTTTCCCAAATACATTAAAATAACGTAAACCAATGATATCCATTCCATAATTTAATCCAAAAACATGGGCATAAAGCTCATTAACATATTTAGTAACTGCATAAGGGGAAAGAGGCTTCCCAATTATATCTTCAACCTTTGGTAACAAATCAGAATCGCCATAAGTGGAAGAACTTGCTGCATAAACAACTCGTTTTACTTTAGCATTGCGAGCGGCGACAAGAACATTTAAAAACCCGCTGATATTTACTTCGTTCGTTTTTATCGGGTCGTTTATTGAGCGCGGAACAGAGCCTAATGCTGCTTGTTGTAAAACAATTTCTACGCCATCCATTGCAGCTTCACAATCATTCAAATAACAAATATCTCCTGTAATGAGTTTAAATTTTTTGTGTGATAAAAAGGGTTCGATGTTTTGCAATCTCCCAGTAGAAAAATTATCCAAACAAACCACTTCATTGTTATGATTTAATAAACTTTCACATAAATTAGATCCAATAAAACCAGCACCACCCGTTACTAAAATTTTTGTATTACTTATTTTTTTATAACTCATTACTTTGTTATTAATCTTCTATTAACCAAAGCGCTTCTTTTAATTCGTTTAATGCTTTGGTGTTAAATGTTTTTTTAGCCAATACGATTCCATTTTGATAAAACTGAATGGCATCGTTTATTTTATTTAGCCTTTCATTCACTTGGCCCAATTGATAATAACAAGGTAAATATTCCTTATTTAATTCCAATGTTTTTTTTAGCTGCATGTCGGCATTTAAAAAATCTTTTTCACTCATCAATTCCATTGCCAAAGCGTAATTCAAAAAAATGTCATTTGGTTCAGCTTTAAGCATTAATTCAAGGGTTTCTTTACGAGATTTTTCTTTCACGTATTATTCTCCTACAAATTGATTTAAAAAACGAACGTCATTTTCAAAAAATAATCGTAAATCTTTTACCCGGTATTTTAACATTGTAATGCGTTCTATTCCCATGCCAAAAGCAAAGCCAGAATATTTATCACTATCAATGCCACAATTATGAAGTACTTGTGGATCTACCATCCCGCAGCCCAAAATTTCAACCCAACCAGTATGTTTGCACACATTGCATCCATCCCCTCTACAAATTGAACAACTGATATCAACTTCAGCACTTGGTTCAGTAAATGGAAAATAACTGGGGCGCATTCTTATTTTTGTTTCAGCCCCAAATAATTCTTTCGCAAAAAAGTTTAAAGTCTGTTTTAAATCTGCAAAAGAAACATTCTCATCAATATATAATCCTTCAATTTGGTGAAACTGACAATGTGCGCGGGCACTAATGGCTTCATTACGATAAACTCTACCTGGCGAAATGGTTCTTATTGGTGGCTTTTGGTTTTCCATGATGTGCACTTGAGCAGAAGATGTTTGGGTGCGTAACACAATTTCGGGATTGGTACTGATATAAAAAGTATCTTGCATATCGCGCGCTGGATGATTTTCAGGCGTATTTAATGCGGTGAAATTATGCCAATCATCTTCAATCTCTCTACCATCACTTACAGTAAAGCCAATTCTTGAAAACACATCTATTATTTGATTCTTAACAATGGTAAGCGGATGTCTAGATCCTAAAAAAATACTTGGATCAGAAGGAATTGTTAAATCTATTTCTGACAATTGATTAGGTTCAGTATTTGTTTCATATTTCTCCTTTAACTCATTAATCTTATCTTGTGCTTTAGTTTTTAGTTCATTTAATTTTTGACCAACTTCTCTTTTTATTTCAGGAGCTACTGTTTTAAAATCATCAAAAAGAGAGGTTATTTGACCCTTTTTACTCAACCATTTAATTCGATACTCGTCAACCTGTTCTTTGCTTTTTGCAGTAAAATCTTCCACTTCTGCCAAAAGAATGTTTATTTTTTCTAACATAATAATTTGATAATAACAACAAATTTAATCAAATTTAAGTATTGAAAATGCCGCTATACATATATATATATTTGACTTATTTATTAGTAAATAATTTGAATGCACAACCTTTAATTAATTACAAAATTTATGAAGGCGACACGATTAATGTCATTGATAAAGATAGTTTAAAACAAGGCGTTTGGAAAGAATTTTGGAAAAACGGAGATTTAAAATCAGAGGTTATTTATAAAAACAATAAAAAGCAAGGCTTAGAAATTAAGTGGCATGATTTTCCAGATTGCGTTGAACAAGAAGCTTATTTTAAAGATGGAAAGTTGGACGGGCCTTGCATTTATTATTCAAAAAAGTGTAAAAAAGAATTTTCAGAAACCTTTGTTAATGGCGTAAAAGAAGGCTTAGAAATATCATATCACGCAAATGGCAATATTAAATCAGAAGGAAATTATAAAAAAGGAAATTTAGATGGCTATTCAAAAGTATATGATAGGAAAGGTATTTTTTCTTTTGAGAGCAGAGCTGACGATAGTAAAATAAATCTTACTGCAAATATTGAAGATACCCTCAACAATATTATTTACAATATTTTTAAACGAAATAATAATTGGCAAAACAAATTAATTGTAGCAGACTTAACAGGAAGTATGTATTCATTTGCGCAACAATTAAATACTTGGCTAAAGCTTCATTTTATTAAAGATACGATTAGTCAACATTTTGTTTTTTTTAACGACGGTGATAAAAAAAGAGATGATGAAAAAAAAATTGGTTCTACTGGAGGCGTTTATTATTGCAGAGCACGGAACTGCGAACAATTAGTTGCTACCATGGAACTAACGATTAAGAAAGGCCATGGCGGAGATGCTCCCGAAAATCCAATTGAAGCCATCTTGTTTGGCCTCAGCAAATCTGGAAAAGTTGAAGATGTTATATTAATTGCAGACAATTGGGCTAAAGCCAGAGATCTAAAACTTTTATCAAAAGTTAAAGTCCCAGTAAGAGTTATTTTATGCGGCGTATATGATGGCATGGAGATTAGTGAAGATTACTTAAATATTGCTTATAAAACAAAAGGCTCCGTACATACCATTGAAAAAGATATTACAGATTTAATCAAACAAAGTTCGGGCAAAAAGTTTAATGTTAATGGCGTAGATTATATCATTAAGAATGGAAACGTTAAAGTATTTTAACGTACTTTTAACTTCTATTTTTTGTGCAAGTATTTCATCACATATCCGAAACGATTAATTTAAAAAACACAATCATTACCATTGGCACATTTGATGGCGTACACTTGGGGCATCAAAAAATTATCAAAAAATTAAACGAATTAAAAAAGAAAAATGGCGGCGAAACGCTTCTGTTTACGTTTGATCCGCATCCGCGTAAAATTCTATTTCCTAAACAAAGCGATCTAAAACTGATTACAACAACTACTGAAAAATGTCAACTCCTAAAAAAATTTGGCATTGATAACGTTTTGGTTTTTCCTTTTAACATAGACTTTGCTAAAATGAGTGCCCAAGATTATATTTCTAAAATTATTTCTGAAAGCTTAAAAACAAAAACAATCGTAATTGGATACGATCATCGTTTTGGTGCTAATAGAGAAGGGGATATAGAAACATTGAAACAAGAAGCTAAAAAATATAATTTTAACGTTGAAGAAATTTCTCCAGAAGAAGTTAATCATGTAAACATAAGCAGCACCACAATTAGAAAAGCCATTGAAGAAGGAGAAATAGAAATAGCGAATAAGTTTTTAGGCTATACATTCTTTATGAACGGGCTTGTTGTTAAAGGCAAACAATTGGGAAGAACTATTGGATATCCAACAGCAAATATAGAATTGGATAACGAAGATAAAATAAGGCCTAAAACGGGAGTATATTTTGTTAGGGTAATCATTGGAAACGACTCATTTAACGGCATGTTAAATATTGGCTATAATCCAACCACTGATTTCCTATCAAAACAAAAAATTGAGGTTAATATATTTAATTTTGAGGAAGATATTTATGATCAAAACATAAAAATTGAATTTGTAAAATACCTCCGAAACGAAAAAAAATTTGCTAATTTAGATGAACTCAAACTTCAATTAGCGCAAGACAAATTAGCTTGTGAAATAATTAACCAACATGCCTAAATTTTCTATAATTAAACTTTCATTTTTATTGATTATACTTTGTGTTTTTGTAAAACAAACAAGGGCACAATTACTTGATTCAATTGCTTTAGACGGTCTAGTTGGTCAAACGTCAATCATTGAAGCATTAAAAAATCCAGATGAAGTTATCAAATTAGTGCTTCGAAAAAATCATTTAAAATCATTTCCCCTCGAAATCCTAAAATTTAAAAATTTACAATATTTAGATTTGAGTAAAAATAGTATTAGTGAATTGCCCGATAGCATTGATGTTTTAAGCCAATTACAGTATTTTTCTTGCAGTAAAACTGGATTAAAAAGATTACCAAAGCAAATAGGGAAATTATCTCATTTAAAATATTTAAACATCAATCAAAATGATTTAACAGAATTTCCCACACAAATAGGAAACCTTGAAAGCTTAGAATTTCTGGATGCTTGGAGTAATGACTTTGATGAATATCCATCCAGTTTAAAAAATCTAAAATCTCTCAAAGTGCTTGATTTAAGAAATATTTTAATCAGCGACGAAACGCAAAACTACATTAATACGTTGCTTCCTCATAGCACTGTTTATATGTCGCCTAGTTGTAAATGCAAATGGTAATTGAATGATTCCAAAGTTTACCATAGACAAAATAATTGATATAGCTCGTGTTGAAGAGGTAATTGGAGATTTTATCTCGCTAAAAAAACGCGGTGCTAACTTGCTGGGATTATGCCCTTTTCATGGCGAAAAATCTCCATCTTTTACCGTATCTCCTGCTAAAGGTATTTATAAATGTTTTGGTTGTGGCAAATCGGGCACAGCCGTTAATTTCATCATGGATCACGAAAGCTTATCATATCCAGAAGCTTTAAAATATTTGGCAAACAAATATGGAATCGAAGTCATAGAAAAAGAAATTACGAACGAAGAGAAAGAAAAACAAAACGAAAAAGAGAGTTTATATGTGGTCATGCAATACGCTCAAAAATACTTTACTCATTTATTATTGAATGATGATTTAGGCCGCTCTGTTGGGCTTGGCTACTTTGTTGAAAGAGGATTTACCCAAGCAATCATTGATAAGTTTCAATTGGGCTATAGCTCTGAGGAACGACGAAAATTTTCTGAAACAGCAGTAAAAAATAGTTTTAAACCTGAATATTTGGTTAAAACTGGAATGTCAATATTATCCAACAATTACAAAGAAGGAAATGTCATTACAATCAATGATATTTTTGATAGATACACTGGAAGAGTGATGTTTCCAATCCATAACATCAGTGGGAAAATTATTGGTTTTGGTGGACGAATATTAACAAGCGATAAGAAATTAGCTAAATACATCAACTCTCCTCAAACAGAAATTTATGATAAAAGCAAAACATTGTATGGATTGTTTCAAGCAAAAAAAACAATCATACAAGAAGATAATTGCTATTTGGTAGAAGGTTATACAGATGTTATTTCCATGCATCAATCAGGCATCGAAAATGTAGTGGCTTCAAGCGGAACAGCTCTAACTGTTGATCAAATAAAGCTAATACATCGCTTCACAAAAAACATTACCATTTTATATGACGGCGATGTTGCTGGAATAAAAGCCAGTTTCAGGGGAATTGATTTAATTTTAGAAGAAGGAATGAATGTGAGGGTTCTTTTATTCCCAGATGGTGACGATCCAGACTCTTATAGTAAAAAAGTAACCAATGATGATTTTAAATCATTTATAAAAAAGAACAGTAAAGATTTTATTTCGTTCAAGACGAGTTTATTATATAAAGACGTTGAAAATGACCCTATCAAACGGTCAGAACTCATTAAAGAAATTGTTGAAAGTATTGCCGTTATTCCAGATGCAATTAATAGGTCGGTATACGTGAAAGAATGTTCTAAATTGATGGATATTAATGAGCAAATCTTGCACATCGAAATCAATAAACTCATCCGGAAAAAGGGAAATAAGTCTTACACCACAGTTGCTAACAATACTGCACAAGAAGCGCCATCTGAAAATTATTTATTAGAACTTGAGCAACCAAAAGACATTATTGAAGATAATGATGAAAAAGAATTGTTAAGCATGATGATGCGTTTTGGGAATGTATTAATTAATGTGGAGGCGGAAGATTCTGATCACATTCAACAATCATTTCAATTATCTGTTTGCGAATTTATTGTGTTTGAATTATGGCGAGATCATTTGCAATTCATCAATCCCATTTACCAGTTAATCTTAGATGAATGCCAACACTCTTTAGAACAAGAAATAATTCCAAGCACTCAAACTTTTTTAAATCATCAAAACCCCGTTATTTCGCAATTTGCATTAGAAATTGCCTCTTTTTCTGACGTGGTAAGTCCAGGATGGGAAAAGTTCGGGGTTGATGTACCACAAGAAATCCATGCTTTAAAAAAAGGCATTGAACATCGTTTATTTAGCTTAAAAGATAGACGCTTAAACACAATGATCATTTCTGAAAAAGAAAATTTAAAAACTAAAACGGACCCTTTTGAAGCTGAAGATATTTTTAAAAATTTAATTCAATTAGAAACTCAAAAGAAGCGGGTGAATAAAATTTTAGGACGAACAATTATTAAGTAAAATTATTAAACAACTTTTCATAAAATATGCTAACATCAGCGCCTTATTTTTATTAAATTTGGCCTCTCTAAAACCAACAAAAACATGACAACAGATAAATTTGTTTCCCGTCATAACGGCCCTCGCGAAAATGAAATTAAACAAATGCTTGCTAAAATTGGTGTAGCATCTATTGATGAATTAATCTCTCAAACTGTCCCATCAGCCATTCGCTTAAAAGAAACATTAAAAGTAGCTCCAGCTTTGAGTGAGTATCAATATTCCAAACACTTAAAAACATTGGGTAAAAAAAACAAAGTGTTTCGTTCTTATATTGGTTTAGGTTATTATAATAATATTTTACCAGCCGTTATTCAAAGAAATATTTTAGAAAATCCAGGTTGGTATACAGCCTATACTCCGTACCAAGCAGAAATAGCCCAAGGCCGTTTGGAAGCGATTTTAAATTTTCAAACAATGGTGATGGATTTAACAGCCATGCCTATCGCAAATGCTTCCTTGTTGGATGAAGCAACAGCTGCTGCAGAGGCGCTATTCATGTTTTATAGCAATAGAAGTAAAGATAAAATTAAAAATGGAGGCAATAAGTTTTTTGTTAGCCAAACTGTTTTTCCTCAAACGATTGATGTCGTTCAAACTAGAGCGGTTCCTTATGGCATCGAATTAGTTATTGGAGACGCCAACAACATAACTTTTGACGATACGTTTTTCGGTGCACTAATACAATACCCCGATCTTAATGGTGAAGCAAATGATTACAAAAACTTTATTGCGAATGCACATTCCAAAGAAGTGCAAATTGTTGTTGCTACAGATTTATTGGCATTAGCATTATTAACACCTCCAGGTGAGTGGGGTGCCGATTGCGTTGTAGGTAATTCTCAACGTTTTGGTGTGCCATTGGGATATGGTGGGCCACACGCTGCATTTTTTACTTGTAAGGAAGATTACAAACGTTTAATCCCTGGACGAATTATTGGTGTATCCATTGATGCTGAAGGAAATCCTGCTTTACGCATGGCTTTACAAACAAGAGAGCAACACATTAAACGTGATAAAGCAACTTCTAATATCTGTACAGCACAAGCGCTATTGGCTATCATGGCTAGTATGTATGCCGTATATCATGGACAAGAAGGTATAAAAGCCATTGCACAAAGTGTGCATAATGCCACTAATCTATTAGCTGAATCTTTAAAAACATTTGGTTTAAAAATAAAAACAACATTATATTTTGATACAATCATCGTTGAATGTGATGCGGAAAAAATAATTAAAAATGCTGAAGCAAAAGAAATTAATTTCCGTTTGGTAGATGCCAAACACATTGCGATAAGCTTAGACCAAACCGTTGAAAATCAAGATTTGATAGATATACTTGGCGTTTTTGGAATTCAACATTCCTCCCTCAACACTCATCAATCCTCATTAATTTCTTCATCCACACTAAATCGTCAGTCTTCATTCTTAACACATCCCATCTTTAATTCTTACCATAGTGAAAGTGAGATGATGCGCTATATTAAACGTTTAGAAAATAAAGATTTATCATTGGTTCACTCAATGATTTCTTTAGGTTCTTGCACCATGAAGTTAAATGCAGCATCTGAATTATTGCCATTAACATGGCCAGAATTTGCAAACATTCATCCATTTGCACCAGTTAATCAAGCACAAGGATATGCCGAATTAATTGAACAATTGAATAAAGATTTATCTGAGATCACAGGCTTTGCTCGCATGAGCTTTCAGCCAAACTCAGGTGCTCAAGGTGAATACACAGGATTAATGGTGATTAGAGCTTATCATATTGCGAATGGAAATGCGCACCGCAATGTGGCTATTATTCCGTCTTCTGCGCATGGCACTAATCCAGCATCAGCTGCTATGGCAGGGATGAAAATTATTATTTCAAAATGTGATCAAAAAGGAAATATTGATTTAGCTGATTTAAAAGAAAAAGTAAAACAACATAAAGATGATTTATCTTGCTTGATGGTTACCTATCCTTCTACACATGGTGTATACGAAGAGTCTATTACAGAGATTACTCAATTAATTCATGATAATGGCGGATTGGTATATATGGATGGGGCTAATATGAATGCGCAAGTTGGATTGACTTCTCCAGGAAATATTGGAGCTGATGTTTGCCATTTAAATTTACATAAAACATTTGCTATTCCTCATGGTGGCGGTGGTCCTGGAATGGGGCCAATTGGCGTTGTTGAAAAATTAGTTCCTTTTTTACCATCTCATACCATCATCAATACAAGCGGAGATAAAGGAATCACCGCCGTATCTGCAGCACCTTTTGGTAGCGCATTGATATTATTAATATCTTATGGTTATATAAAAATGTTGGGGTTTGACGGCTTGAAACAAGCAACTGAAATAGCCATATTAAATGCAAACTATATAAAAGCGCTTTTAGAAAAACATTATAAAATTTTATATACTGGCAAAAACGGAAGATGCGCACATGAAATGATTTTAGATTGTAATGATTTTAAAATGGCAACTGGCATTGAAGTTGCTGATATAGCAAAGCGTTTGATGGATTATGGGTTTCATGCTCCAACAGTAGCTTTCCCAGTCGTTAATACACTTATGGTGGAACCAACAGAATCAGAAAGTAAAGCAGAGTTAGATCGTTTTTGTGAAGCAATGATTTCCATTAGAAAAGAAATTAAAGAAATTGAAGATGGTCAATATGATAAGGTTGACAACGTGATTAAAAATGCGCCACATACTTGTAAATTAGTTGTTTCGGATAATTGGAGAAAGCCTTATTCTCGCCAAAAAGCTGCATATCCATTAAATTGGGTGGTAACAAATAAATTTTGGCCAAGTGTAGCTAAGGTTGATAGCGCTTATGGTGATAGAAACTTGGTTTGTTCTTGCGCGCCAATTGAGTCTTATATTGAAGAGTCCGTATCTGCTTAATTTTTTATACTTGTATTTATTTTGGTATTAAATGCCTTAGTGTTATTTGATACTGGGATTTTAGCATGCGAAAATTTTCATAAAATAATCCAAATGCTTTTTAGTATACTGTTTGCTTGTCAAAGTTATGCCTTTGCTTTGAGCTTTAGAACGAAAAAAATGGAGCTAAATTGTACCTCTTGCTTATTAACGTTATACAACAATTGAGTGTGCGGAAATTTATTTGTCCACTTATCTAAAGGCAAATATTTTTCAACCGTAACTTAAATTATTTGAATAGGAACCTTCAAAACAAATAAGAGAATCAAAATTCCTCCTACGATGATGCGGTACCAACCAAAACTCTTAAAGCCGTATTGAGTCAAAAATCCAATGAATGATTTGATGGCAATTAATGCAACGATAAAGGCAATAATATTTCCAAATATTAATAAATTAATTTCATGTTTTTGCAAAGAAATACCTTCTTTATAAAAGTCCATTAATTTTTTTGCTGTTGCTGCAAACATGGTGGGAACCGCTAAGAAAAATGAAAACTCAGCAGCATTTTTACGGGTTAAATTTTGGGTCATTCCTCCTATAATGGAGCAAGCACTTCGGCTCATGCCAGGCCACATCGCAAGGCATTGAAATAGCCCAATTTTTAATGCCTTTAAAAAGGTAATGTCTTCTTCTTCGTTTCCATTATTATTGATATACCATCTATCCACAAACAATAAAAAAATTCCTCCGACAAATAAGGCTATAGAAACACCAATTAAATTTTCAAGTGCTGCATCAATATAATCATTAAGTAAAATACCAAATATAACAGCAGGAATAAATGCCACTAATAATTTATAGTAAAATGCAATGGATTTAAAAAAACGTTTAAAGTATAATACTACAACCGAAAGTATAGCGCCAAGCTGAATAGAAATGGTAAAAAGTTTTACAAATGGAGTCGATTTAATTCCCAATAATGCTGAAGCAATAATCATGTGGCCAGTTGAAGAAATTGGGAGAAATTCCGTAAGTCCTTCTATAATAGCAATAACAAACGCTTCGAAATAAGTCATAATAAAAAACTACTTTTTTATTTCTTCGTTCTTTGCTTTAGAACGCCACATGATAGAAATTAGAATAACACCAAAACCAATTAAACAAACAATTGGTGATATGGTTAAACGCTGTGTATCAAATATGGCGGGGTTAAATACATTTGGATCTTCACTGCCACCGCCAATCATCAGCAAATATCCTATTACTAAAATAACTATGCCTGTTACTAAAAGCTGATAGTTTTGTTTTCCAAAAGTTGATTTCATATTTCTATATTATTGTTTTTTTATTGTTATTACATAATGTCCCCTTTAGTTATTTGTGTTTGTGCTTTTGGCAAACATGGGTATTTCATATTTCTAAATTATTTTTTTATTGTTATTACAGAATGTCCCCCTTTAGTCATTTGTGTTGGTGCTTGAGGCAAACATTGGTATTTAATGAGATAAGTTTTATTTCATACAAAACTAATAATTTTTGAACACTAACAAAATTAATAGAATACAGAAGAAACTAATGGCTAAAATAAATAACCCATATCTTCCTCACTTGAGACTTACTGTTTACTCAAATCTTTAGCAAGTTGTAAACCATAATAGACGTCATTAAATTTATATAAACCCCTTTTTAATTGTATTATTCCAAGTGGACCTTATGATTCATAACCTTTTCATCCGCCTATATATTCATCCCCATTCGACTTCTCCATTTTTTCTTCCTTTGATATAGATGCTTTGAGCAGAAATCTCTGTGTAAAATAGTCAATCTATAATTATAAAAATTAGTTTTTTCATTGTTTTATAAATTTAGATTGATAGGAATTTCCTGATTTATCGTAAAGCTGAATAATGTAAAGCCCATTTAATAAAGTAGATAAACTTATAATTGATGATTCCATTAATTCTCCTTGCAAAATAACTGACCCTATAGTGTTAAAAATTTTATAACTATGAATTTGCATTAAATTGCTTATTTTCAATTCAGAACTTGCAGGATTAGGTGATAATATAATTTGATAGTCTTTGGTATAATCTTTAACAGATGTAATGTTACAAGTTGAAAATCCTGTTGAGTAAAGGTAAAGTGGTTCAAAAGGACAATCGTTATGACGTTCTGAATGTATAAAATTATCCATAAAACCTACACCTACAACTAAGGCAGATTGATCATCAGGACAGTTAAATTTAAATCGTTTATGATATTTACCACATATTGAAACGCTATCAATAGATTGCACTACCCTGTCCTCATTAATATAAGATCTTCCATAAGAATAAGTGCTTTTTACTGTATCGCCTAAATTCAAATTGAAATCGTACCACAAGTATTCAGTATTTAATCCACCAGTTACATCTAAGTAATATACTTTTTTGTTTATCGAATCATTTCTATAAGCAAAATTGAAAGAAAATGGTCCATAATTAAAAGGATTGTTGGGACTAAAAGAATACAAAACTTTTTTATATGTAAGAGGCCCTATTAATGTATCTCCTGATGTTTTATATTTATAATGACTTAGTCCAGACCATGATTGTTTAGCCATAGACCAAACTGCACTGCCCTCTGGAAATGGTTTATAAACATTACTTTGCGAAAAAAAATTACTGCTTACTACTAAAGCAATAATACATTGTTTAAATGATTTAATAGTTTGCATGATATTTTGTTTAAAGTTAAAAAAATTAATCTCTATATTTCACTTCAACTTGATGAAGTTCAATAATTGGTTTTAAGAACTCTTCTAAATCTGTTACACATAATTGAGAGGCGGCATCACATAAAGCAGTTTCAGGATTTGGATGAGTTTCTATAAACATACCATCAATGCCTGAAGCTACACCAGCTCTTGCTAATACAGGCAAAAACTCTCGAGCCCCACCTTTTTTATCAGAACTTGGAATGCCGTATTTACGCACGCAGTGAGTGACATCAAATACCACTGGATAACCAATATTGTTCATGTGATAAAACGCACGAGGATCAACAATTAAATCGTTGTAACCAAAAGAATAACCCCGCTCAGTTAAAATCACTTGATCGTTACCGCTATCAATGCATTTTTGCACGGGATGTTTCATATTATCAGGCGCTAAAAACTGACCGTGCTTAATGTTAATCACACGTCCTGTTTTTGCTGAAGCCACTAATAAAGATGATTGCATACATAAGTAGGCAGGAATTTGAATAACATCACAAATTTCAGCAGCGGCAGCAGCTTGGTCGTGAGAATGAATATCCGTTAAAACAGGGAAACCAAATTGATCTTTGATTTTACCCAATAGTTCACATCCTTTAATTAATCCTGGTCCTTGATAGTAACTTAAACTACTGCGGTTATCTTTTGTGAAAGATGACTTATAAATAATTTTAATTTTTAAACGCTCTTGAACCTCTCTTAGTTTCTCAGCTGTTTTCATCATAATAGATTCTTCTTCTATGACACAAGGTCCTGAAATCAAGAATAATTCTTTACTTCCGCACTCAATATCTCCTACTTTTACTATTTTTTTGCTCATTTTTTTATTTTTTTAATTTATATCACTTCGAGTGCGAAACGTATCGGGAAGTTATAATTGGTTCTCGACTCCGCTCGAACTGACAAGGGTTACAATCTTCTAAATAAGTCTTTAATATAATCCATGGTTGCAATTTCTTTATAATTATCACCAAATGCATGATTCCACATAAATGGTAAATTGTAAGATATTTGAGCCATTGCCGTTATTTGTTCTTCTGACCAGTCTTTACTTAAATTTTGTGGTAATACGATTTTATGCTTTTCGATTATTTGCATAAACTCGCTATGACCTTTTAAATAAATATCTCCTAAGTGTTGAAATATTAAACAATTAGCATAACAGTGACGAGTTCCTAAAACCATTGATAATCCATAGCTTAAAGCGTGACATACGCCTACTTCACTATACGTTAAGCTTAAACCTCCCATTAAAGAAGCGACTATTAATTTATCATCGTTTTCAGGAGTACGACCAGCATTTTCACCTAAATATACTTCTCGGCAAAGCTTCAACGATTGCTCGCCATAAGCTAAACTAAAAGCATTATTACGAATACCAGTTTCAGATTCAATACAGTGAATGTATGTATCCATCCCAGTATAAAACCACCAATTTGTAGGAACAGATGCGATTAATTCTGGATCTAAAATCACTTGATTAAAAACTGTCCAATCACATTTTAATCCTAATTTTTTTTCAGGTCCTGTTAATACTGCTGTCATTGATACTTCGGCGCCAGTACCAGAAATAGTTGGAATGCCTAAATGATAGATTCCTGGTTTCTTAATTAAATTTAATCCTTGATACAAAGTTGAAGAACCTTCGTTGGTGAGCATTAATGATAAAGCTTTTGCAATATCCATGATACTGCCCCCACCAATTCCAATTACTCCACTTGGTAAACCTTGCTTTGCTAATATTTCATCGCGTAACGAATCTATTTGCTCTGTTTTAGGTTCATGCGGATCAACATCAATATAATAAATTAAATCCTCTGGTTTGTTTTGTAATTTTTGAGATAAAGATTTTTCTTTAAAATAATTATCTACAACATAAACAAAATAATTTTTATTTTCTTTACGGATGGGTTCTACTGTTTCTGCCAATTGAGCAAACGAACCACGCCCGTAAGTTACTTTATCAATGTTTTTAAAATTTTTGTGTAGCATTTTATTATCTAAACTTTACTGATTGTAAAAAATCAAAAAAATCATCTTTTTCAAATTCATTTTTTAAAAGATGTTCTTGCTCATAGCTTCTAACAAAATCTTTAATCAATTTAGGTTTTTGCTTTATCATTTCTAATTGACCTTCTATTTTTTTGGTGTCATTTTGAGTTGCAATGATGCTATTAGAAACAACCTCCCTTAGTTTTAATTTATCAACTTTAGCGATTACATTTGTTATAAAACGAAACTCTAAACCACAAAACAAGGGATGGTCATATAGTTTGCGTGAATTTACTATCTCAATTTCTTGAATTTTTTGTTTAATAATTTTCGAAAATCTTTTTATAGTATCATCATTAAACGCTGTTTCTATGCCATTTTCTGGAACCAACTCGTCAACGAGTAGTTTAATGTAAATAATTTCGCCAATGTTCATATTATCTTTTGCGTTAGATAATTGTTTCATCAAATTTTCCTTTTTATCTCTTAATTCAGGGTCTTGCTCTCTATCTGGATGAATTATTTTAGCTAATTCTTTAAATAGTTTATTGATGTCTTTGTTTAACAAATCCTCAACTTCTTTTGCTTGCTTTTCTTTTTCTAATTGCTTAGCTGTCTTTTTTCTTGTTTTTCTTTTATTTCTAAATCCAAAACCGAAAGGATCTTCAAATTTTTCATTCACTTCATTTTCAAATTCAGCTTGTTGTTTTTCAAAAAAATCTTTATACTTTTCTTTCAATTTTTCTTTCGTTACCTCGTCATTTAAATCAGCGTTTGTTATTTCTTCTAAATCAACATCAACCCCATATTGACTTTTCATTTGTTTTTCTGCCATTCTGATTTCATACTCTCTTTCTTGCTTTTCAGAAGTAGTTTCTAATTTATAAATTGCATCGCGATAAATTTGACCGTTCATAAAATCTTGGTAGTTTTCATGGCAAATATCGAGTAACATTATTCTATACGTTTCTTTTATTCTACCTTTTAAATTTAACTTATCTGAAATATATATTTCCAACATGAATACAAACTTTTCTAGCTCAAGTTCATCTTGCTTTTTATGCTCAGGAACAATTTCGTTTGTATGGATTTTTGATGCTTCAATTAATAAATCATCAATTTTTTTTACGTGATCAATCAAGAGTTGATGTTTACGCAAAATGGCCGTAAAATCTTTATGGATTTTACTTTGAGTGTTTGAACTAGAAGATTTCCACACTAAACTGTTATCATTACTATGTTCAATCTTATTTATTTCAGAAAAAAGATTTTGGCTCATGTTAGATTTGCTATAATTAAACGTTAACAGTCTTTAAGACATTATTAGCACATTCACATATTTTAGTGGCTAAGGTTTTTAATTCTTCCTCCGTCCAAGTGCAACGAATACCAAAAGAAATTAAACGACCCACTACTTCTTGTGTTTTTGGTAATTGTAAATGATGATAATCTTGTGGAGTACCTAACACTTGAATGGGTAATTTAGAAGCTGTTTTCAAGCCTTTAATATGTTCCCATTGATTAATAAAGTGGTACATGTTTGTAAACCAATAGTTGAATCCGCTCACACTCGCTTTGTTAAATTCATCAACTGTTCGTTTAGCAGTTTCTGTATCTGGCAATAAAATGTTTAAGAAAGTTCCTGAATCTCCATTTTCATCACCTAGTTTAGAGAAACTAATACCGTTTATCTTAGATAATTCTTTTTGTAAAAAAGCTTTGTTTTTTAGGTTTGCTTTTCGAATTGCTGGGACTTTACGTGTTTGCGCAGCGCCCACTGCAGCATGTAATTCGGAGATGCGGTAATTGAAACCAATAATTGGATGTTGTTCCATCCCACGATTATTGCCAATGTGGTCATGGCCATGATCACAATAACTGTCTGCTAATTTATAAATAGCTTCATCGTTTGTTACTAAAATACCACCTTCACCGGCTGTTGCAATTTTAAAAAAATCGAAAGAATATGCGCCTGAGCTACCAAATAAACCAGTAGCCTTTCCTTTGTATGACGCTGCAAATGCTTGACCAGCATCTTCTACTAAAATTAAATTATGCTCTTTTACAACAGCCATAATTTCATCCATATTGGCGTTGCCTCCACACATGTGAACTAAGCAAACGGCTTTTGTTTTTGGTGTAATTACTTTTTTAATTCCTTCGGCGTTCAAACACAAAGTCTCATCAATTTCAGCAAATACTGGTAAAGCACCAAGCATTAAAACAGCTTCAATAGTAGCGATGTAAGTAAAAGGAGGACAAATTACTTCATCTCCTGTTCCAATGCCACTTGCTGCTAATGCTGCTAAAATAGCTGCGGAACCATTTGATACGGCTAATGCATATTTTGCTCCTGTTATTTTTTTAGCTTCTGCTTCAAAATCTTTTGCTTTCCAAATATTATTGCGTTGTGCATCATGATTAAATCGGAACATGATTCCTGTAGATAATACATCTTCGATTTCTTTGCGCTCTTCTGCGCCAAATAGTTCAGTTCCTGGCATGATTATATTTTTTAAAGGTTGTTAAAAGTAATTATTTTTAATTTGGTAAAAATTCATAGTTTATCGTTTTATCAATAACGCCAAAGTTTAAAGAAATTAATTTGCCATTTTCGAAATAACAATCTAAACCAGCTTGGTCAAAACTTACTCTTTTTTCTCCCCAATCCTGATTCTCAGTATCTGTTAATCTAAATTTATTGGCTTTCATTAATTCAATCAGTTGAACCTCATTTAACTCAAAAATCTTCGAATTAAATAAAACAACTTCTTCATTATCTACTTCTATGCTACTTAATTTTTTTGCATTTTTATTATCAAAAAATAAAGAAACTCCAAAAGCCCAATAATGATAAACCGTACATGATGTTTCTAAAATAGAATCATCTAACACTTGAATTTCTTCTGGTTTCCCAAATATTTTTTCTGCTTCATCAATTGTTGAGAAAAACATTAATTCACCAATCCCTTTCAGTAATTTTATTTCAAGGACAATCTCCATATTTGAGAAGATAAAAATAAGATTTTTCTTTAAATCCCTTGTGCTTTATTTTTGTTTTATATCAATGAAGTAAATCTAAAAACTTTACTGTCAATTAAATTGAAATAAATAAAGTGTTCGAAAATGCTTATTTCAAATATCTTCTCAGGTTTTTAAATTTAATTGTTACGATAGTAAATTCTTCTAACCATGAAGTTAAAAATTAAACGGTAATTTTTTTTCTCATTTCAATACCATTTTAATGACCCTTCATTTAAATGTGATTGGTTTTTATTTTCAGACGATTGAGAGGAATATATAAAATAAACTTTTTCTCAATGCTAATAAATAGTTAAATTTTTCCATAGATACTTTTAATAATAAAGCTAAATTTAATCCTCATTTATAAAAACTATTTTAAATAGTAATGAATAAATTATTAATCACAAATATATTTGGAGAATTACTTACTCTCTCAATTTGTTTATTGTTTGGTTTAAGCAACAGTAATCATTTAGATGTATTTATTTTTAGTAACCTCACTTGGTTTGTTGGAAGCATTCTTACCAAAAACTATTACATCAACCGTTTACCCGGCGCAATCATAAATTTAATAAACCTAACAAAATGGTTTGTGTTGTTTTATCTTCTGTTTTTTTTGTATATCAAATTATTCCACGAATTCAATAATTCAAATTTTGAACTCATAAAACTTTTCATCATAATTTATTTCGCTCTAATTACTTGGCGATTGCTCGTATTTTATGCTTTAAAAATTTCATTAAAAAACTCAAGAAATAAAATAAATATCATTATAGCAGGAGTAAGTGTAAGTAGCATTCACCTCAAAAAATTTTTAGATAAAAGGCCTCAATATAATTTAAATGTATTGGGATTTTTTTCAAACAATGAACATCTTAATTTAGACGAGTCCATCCACATCCTTGGGAATTATGATGATATAAAGCCTTACTGCCTTTCAAATAAGGTGTCAGAAATTATTTGTTCTGTTGAGAAACTGGAGAAAAAATTATTAAATAGCCTTATTGATTTTAGTGAAAATAATTTGATATCCATTAAATTATTACCCGAAACCAATGATGTATATGAAAGAAATTTTGCTACAACGTTCTTAGAGTATATTCCATTATTGATTTTGAGAAAAAATGCCTTCGATGAAATTTCTAATAAGTTTATTAAGCGGTTATTTGATATTGTATTTTCTGTTTTTATTATTGTATTTGTTTTGTCATGGTTATTTCCAATCATCTCTCTGATTATACTATTAGACTCCAGAGGGCCAGTATTTTTTGTTCAGGAAAGAACTGGCTTGCTAAAAAAATCATTTTATTGTTTAAAGTTTAGAACCATGAAGATAACAAATGACAATAAACAAGCAACAAGAAACGACTGGCGGGTTACAAGAGTGGGCAAGTTTTTAAGAAAAACCAGTTTAGATGAATTACCGCAATTCCTAAATGTGCTTGCTGGTAATATGTCTTTAGTTGGTCCACGCCCGCACATGGTAAAGCATACAGAAGAGTATTCTCAATTGGTAGATAAATATATGCTGCGTCATTTAGTAAAGCCTGGTATCACGGGTCTATCACAAATCATGGGTTATCGGGGTGAAACCCAGCATGATTTACATCTCATGAAAATGAGGGTGCGTATGGATCGTTTTTATATCGAAAATTGGTCGTTTTATTTAGACATAAAAATAGTTTATGCAACTGTTTTAATGCTTTTCAAAAATAATGAACAGGCTTACTAAAATTTATTTATACTAAGATTGTAAATGGCTGTATAATAAATTGAATTGAGGCTGTATGGTGTTTAATGAAATTTAGTTTAACAAGATTTCCTTCTTCATATCACATCAAGAGAAATTCTCTTAATCAAATACTGTGTCCCATTTTATCCTTCTTGGTTTGCAGGTATTTTTCGTTATGAGGATTAGAAGGGATTATAATAGGAATGTTTTCTACAATCTCTAAACCATAACCCATCAAGCCAACTCTTTTCACAGGGTTATTAGAAATTAATTTTATTTTATTGATTCCTAAATCACGAATAATTTGAGCTCCTATTCCATAATCGCGCTCATCCATTTTAAATCCAAGCTCTAAATTAGCTTCAACTGTATCTCGGCCTTGCTCTTGCAGTTTATACGCTTTTAATTTATTTAATAAACCAATGCCTCTTCCTTCTTGATTCATATAAATAATTGCGCCCTTCCCTTCTTTCTCTATCAATGCCATCGCTTGGTGTAATTGTGGTCCGCAATCACAACGACAAGAACCAAATATATCTCCTGTTACGCAAGATGAATGAACGCGAACCAAAACAGGTTCATCTTTTTCCCAATTGCCTTTTACTAAAGCAATATGTTCGTCTCCATTGGTTTCTACTTTATACGCAATTAAATTAAAATTACCCCAAACGGTTGGCATGCTAACTTCTACTTGTCTTCTAACGATACTTTCTTTAGCCAAACGGTAAGAAATTAAATCTTTAATGGATATTATTTTTAAATCAAACCGCTCTGAAATCTTTACTAAATCTGTTAAACGAGCCATTGTCCCATCATCATTCATAATTTCAACCAATGCGCCACATGGTTCAAAACCTGCCAAACGTGATAAATCAATGGTTGCTTCTGTATGACCCGCTCGTCTCAACACCCCGCCTTCTTTTGCTTTTAAGGGAAATATATGGCCTGGCCTTCCAAAGTCTGTTGCTTTCATGTTTGGATCAATCATGGCTAATATTGTTTTAGAACGGTCAGATGCTGAAATGCCAGTCGTGCAGCCATTACCCAATAAATCAATGGAAACAGTAAAAGCCGTTTCCAAGGTAGCTGTATTGTTAGCTACCATCATGTTTAGTTGTAATTCTTTTGCCTTATCTTCTGTAATTGCTGCACATATTAAACCCCTGCCATGAGTTGCCATAAAATTAATTACTTCTGGCGTAACGTTTCGTGCAGCAGTAATAAAGTCTCCTTCATTTTCCCTGTCATCGTCATCAACAACGATAACTACTTTCCCCATTTTAATATCATGAAGCGCTTCTTCTATTGTATTTAGTTTCATCTGTGTAAATTATTTATTTTTTATTGTCCTATGATGGAATAATCCGTTTTGTCTTTTGTGTTGGTGTTTGAAGCAAAGATGGCTATTTCATCATTTACTTTGGGTGCAAATTTAAGTATTAATACGGTACAAAATAATATTACAATTTTATCTGAATTTTCAAAAAGCAATTTGTTTTTTCAGTGCCATCTTCCTTTCTTTTAAAGCCAAGAAAAAGCCTTAATTGATAAAACTATCTTTTAATTTTTTACTTTTGATATTCCGAATGGTTTTTGCTTCTCATAATAACATAATTAGCGGCTTAGGATTTTCTACTGAAGAAAATTATCAAGCCGTTTTAAATTCGAAACTAGCTGTAAAAAAAACAACGCTTCCGTTTTCTAAAGAAGAATTTTGCTTAGCCACAATTGACCAAACACTTTTAAATAATCGTTTTTCGAATATTGACGATCCTAAACATTTCACAAAACTAGAACAACTCAGCATCCTATCCATTAACGAGGTCATTACTAATAGCGGAATTAATCCTTCTGATGAAAAAACAGTTTTAATCTATTCCACAACAAAAGGGAATATTGATTTATTAGAAAAAGAAAAGACTTCTAATATTGATAAAAAAAGGGCTTACTTATTTGAATTTGCAAATGTTTTGAAAAGTCATTTTAATTTTAAAAATAATCCCATCGTCTTATCAAATGCCTGTATTTCTGGTATTTTAGCAATCATCATCGCCAAACGTTTTATTGAAAAAGGAACATACAATCATGTGATAGTTTGTGGAGGAGACATTATATCGGAGTTTACGCTCAGTGGTTTTAAATCCTTCAACGCATTAAGCAATGAAGCTTGCAGACCTTTTGATAAAGCCAGAGTGGGCATAAATTTGGGCGAGGCAGTTTCCAGCATCTTAATTACAAATCACAAAAGTTTATCAAAGCCTTATGAAACTCAGATTATAAGTGGCTTTTCGGCTAATGATGCCAATCATATTTCTGGACCTTCCCGAACAGGTGATGGCTTATTACAATGTTTAAACCAATTAAACATCACTTCTACAAATCACATTGGCTTTATTTCTGCGCACGGAACCGCTACCGTTTTTAATGATGAAATGGAATCTGTTGCCATTGAGCGAGCTCATTTGACAGATATTCCCGTAAATAGCTTAAAAGGTTATTACGGTCATACTTTGGGTGCAGCAGGCGTATTAGAAACCATTTTATCATTGGAATCTTTAAAAAACCAAACATTGATTAGTTCAGCAGGATTTAAAAATAAGGGAGTTACAGGAAAAATTTCTGTGATAGAACAATTCGAAAAAAAATCATTTCAATCATTTATAAAAACAGCAGCAGGTTTTGGAGGTTGCAATGCTGCTGCTTTCTTCTCAAAAATTTAATTGTGAATTACATTAACTCATATGCACATATAAAAAACAATTCTGTTTATGTAAACGGAGAACAAGTATTTACTTATGATAAAAATGCGACAGTGAATACGTTTTTATCTGAAGCCTATCATGCAATTAACTTAGTCTATCCAAAGTTTCATAAAATGGATACGCTTTGCAAATTGGGATTATTATGTGCTGAATTTGCATTACAAAATAATCACTTTATAAATGAACATCATTTACAAAAAACAGCCATTATCCTTTCTAATTCTTCGTCAAGCTTAGAAACAGATAAATTATATCAACATTCTATTAGTGATAAAAATAATTATTTTCCATCTCCTACCATTTTTGTTTACACGCTTCCAAATATAATTATTGGCGAATTAGCCATTAAACATAAGATAACTGGTGAAAACGCTTTTTTTATTACGGAAAAATTTGATGCTAATTTACTGGTTGATTATTGCGAAACAATTTTAAATCACAATGCCACATCTGCTATTTGCGGTTGGGTTGAATTAAACGAAAATTCATATGAAGCAATAATTTTTTTAGTTGAAAAAAAATATCATCCAGATAAAAACAGTATTTTTAAACCACTTAATCAACAAATTGTTACACAAATATATAATCAAACCTAATGGAAGTATTAATCGAAAAATTAAAAAGACAAGTTATTGAACAATTAAATTTGGTTGAAGTCAAACCAGAGGATATTAATCCTGATTCTCCATTGTTTGGAGAAGGTTTAGGGTTAGATTCTATAGACGCTTTAGAACTAATTGTGCTATTAGAAAAACACTATGGTATTAAAATTGAAGATCCTAAAGACGGCAAAACAATTTTTCAATCGCTCACTACATTGGCAGAATATATCAAAGCCAATGGAAAATCATAACATCTAATTTTGTCTCAACGTATTTATATTACTGGAATAGGAATGATTTCGGCTATCGGAAACAATGTGGCGGAGTCGTTTTTATCGTTGAGTCATTCCAAAACGGGCATTGGAAAAATTAATTATTTACCAACCCGATACAAAGATGAATTTTTAGCAGGAGAAATTAAATTATCAAATACGGATTTAAAGGATTTGGTAAAGGACAATTCTCCCGACTTGAATCGAAATTCATATTTAGCAATGCTAGCCGCAAAGGAAGCCGTTTTGCATTCGGGCATTGATACAAAAGATGGTTTACGCACAGGCGTTATTTCTTCTACAACAGTTGCAGGTATGGGTAAAACAGAAATGTTTTATAAAGAAATGTTTGAAAAAGACGACAATCTAAATGTATTGGATACTCACGATTGTGGCGATAGCACCGAGCGGATAGCTGATTATATTGGCGATGTGGATTATATTACAACAATTTCTACAGCTTGCTCCTCGGCTGCTAATGCAATCATGCTGGGTTGCAGAATGATTAAACATGGATTGCTCGATCGGGCCATTGTTGGTGGCGTTGATGCATTATCAAAATTTACTTTTAATGGATTTAATACCTTAATGATTTTAGATAAAGAATGGTGCAAGCCATTTGATGAAAACAGAAAAGGTTTGAATTTAGGAGAAGGGGCTGCTTTTTTAGTGATAGAAGGAGAAAACGCGCTTATAAAGAGAAATGGAAAAGCTTTATCAGAAATTATTGGTTATGCAAATGCAAATGATGCTTATCATCAAACAGCTTCCTCTCCCGAAGGATATGGCGCTACCCTTGCGATTAATCAAGCTATCACAATGAGTGGTTTAACGCCGCAAGATATTGACTACATCAATATGCATGGTACTGGAACGCCTAATAATGATTTATCCGAAAGTATTGCTACAAAAAAAGTTTTTGGAAATCAAGTTCCTAAGTTTAGTTCTACCAAAGCTTTTACAGGGCATACTTTAGCAGCAGCAGCTAGTATTGAAGCTGTAATCTCAACTTTATCTTTACAACATCAATTGATATTTCCGAATCTAAACTTTAAAACGCCAATTACAGAAACTCATTTAGTGCCTGTAACAGCCTTGTTGAAAACACCTATTAATAGCATCCTTTCAAACTCTTTTGGTTTTGGAGGAAATTGCTCTTCATTAATTTTTAAAAAAGTTTAATTTAGTTTGGTTAAAGCTTATATAAATGGAACTGGTTGCATCTCTGCACAAAACACCATCAGCGAATCTTGGTTTTTTGAAACAATTACGCCACCAAATGTTGATTATTACAATGCCATAGAGCCATCTTATAAAGATTATATTGCTCCCAATTTACTTCGCAGGATGGGAAGGGCAATAAAAATGGGAGTTACAGCTGCAAGTGTTGCTTTAAAAAATGCTGATGTCAAAGAGGTAGACGCAATTATTACTGGAACAGGATTAGGTTGTTTTGAAGACAGTGAGCGTTTTTTATTAGCCTTATTAAATAATGACGAGCAATTTTTAACTCCTACCTCTTTTATACAATCTACTCATAATACCGTTGGTTCTCAAATAGCATTAATAATGAAATGCCATCATTATAATTACACATATGTGCATCGTGGATTTTCTTTTGAAAGTTGTTTACAAGATGCATTAATGCTATTTAACGAAGGAAAAAAAACAATTCTGATTGGTGGTGTAGAAGAACACACGCCTAATTACATTTGTTTATTGAGAAGAGCGAAAAAGTTTCAAGAACAAGATTCTTCTGTTGCATACTGGAATTCAAAAACACCTGGAACGCAAATGGGAGAAGGCGCTTCTTTTTTTGTTTTGAGTACGCTTAAAACTGAAAAATCAATGGCATGTATAGATGGCATTCAAACTTTTTATAAGCCGAAAACCGTTGATGATATTTTAACGAAGTTAAATGCTTTTCTAAAATTACATCATTTAAATTTATCTGATATTGATGTTACCTTAATGGGCTTTAGTTTAGATGTAAATTTTGATGAAAAATTGCAGAAACTTTTACCAATTATTGAAAAAGAAAGTTGCCCAGCTTACTACAAACATTTAAGTGGAGAATACCATACATCATCTGCCTTCGCATTGTGGTTGGCAGCTCAGTTAATAGAAAAACAAATCTTACCAAAAGCAATTTCTATTTCACAAAAAACACCCACATCAATAAAGCGTATTTTAATTATCAACCAGTATTTAGGAATAAATTATTCATTTATGTTGGTGTCTCATGTTTAAAAAGACAATAAATATTTTTCTTCATTTTTGGTAATAAAACCAACAAGGAAGAGAAACCTTTATATAATTGGTAAACGATGAAAATATATGTAACATATTTATTGCTATTATGTATAGTAGCTTGCGAGACAACTACTGAAAAAGTTAGTGATAAAAGAATTAAAATTTATAATGATAGTTTGAATCAAAAAAATGAAGAAATAAAATATGCCACATTAATTGATCAATATAATTTCATAGTAAAGTCGGGAGGTTTTTTAGATACAGAAGCTGTTACGAATATGTATAACTATGACAGCACAAATATAGACAACATCAACAACATGGCTATATCTCTTATCGAAAGAAAAAAAGTAAAAGAGGGATTAAGGTATTTTGATAAGGCTTTGCGAAGAATTCCACCAAACAATAAGATACTATTGGCCAATCAATACCAAAACATAGCTATCGCTTGGAAGTCTACTTATTACAACGATAGTGTACATTATTATTTAAACAAAGCTATAATTACGGATAGTTTTAATGTCAAACATTTAAATACCAGTGCAGCCATATATAAAGAACAGCATCAGTTAGAAAAAGCTTTAAGCCAAATTAACAGAGCTATTGCTATACAACCCCTAAATAGAATACTACACATAAATAGAGGAATAATTAAGGTTGAATTAGGTTATTATAAGGAAGCTTTTGATGATTTAAGTCAAATGCCAAGTTATGTAAAAAGGAATAAACAATTATGTGCTGATACATATAAAGCTAGAGGGATTGTTTATCTGCAATTAATTAAAATAAAAGAAAGTATTGCCTGTTGCGACTCGGCATTATTATTAACTCCAAATGATGGTGAATTATATTTATTAAGAGGTAATGCAAAATCTCGCTTACGAGATTTAGAAGGAACGTATAAAGATCTTAAAAAAGCAGTAGATTTAGGAAACCAAGAAGCTATCCCTTATTTTCAAAAATATAAAGAGTTTTTTGATACCCATAAGCAATTATAAAATAAAGCTGGGCTGATAATTAGCGTATGAACTGCTTTTATTATAAATTTTTTCGCCCTTATTGTTTTTATCACTAACAAGGGGGCTAATATTCTTTATCACGAAACAGGTTTATATTTATTTTAAAATAAATTATTTTTAAAAATTGAATGGAGCAAAAAAACAATATTGATTTATTTCATCTTTTTGAACATAGAAACTTTAATGCTTTAGAGTTAGCAAAAACTATTTTAAAAAATAATATTGAAAATGAGTTATTGGTTTATGCTTTAAATAAAGATCAAATGATTAGTAATAGGGCAATGTGGGTATTAAGCCATTGTGCTGATTTGGATTTTGAAAGAATAAAACCATTTCAAATAAAACTAATTAATCATTTAAAAAATAAAAATTTACATAGCGGTGTTATACGAAGTGTGCTAAGGATTTTTCAAGAACAACCCATTCCGAAAAAGTATGAATCATTTATGATTGATAAGTGTTTTGGATACATTAATAATCCAAAAGAAGCCATTGCCGTGAGAGCTTTTGCTATGACTGTGGTTTATAATATTTCTAAACCATACCCTGAATTATTAAGTGAACTGTCTATTGTGTTAACGCATTTGAATATTGAACATGAGAGTGCAGGAATTATTAATAGAGCTAAAAACACATTAAAAAATGTTGCTAAACTTAAATCAAAGTCAAAATAACCTATATGACCCTATTGTTTTTCTTTCTTTTTGTGATAACTCCAACAAAGATTGAAATTATTCTTTGTTAATTCTTCTTAACCCTTTCTCCTTTGTTCTTATTCCTTACTTCTTATAGCTTACTTCTTACTCCTATTACACCAAATTTTTTCGTTTCTGTTGCCCTAATCTCTTTGCCTCTTATAAAGATAAACACACCCCATGAGTATGCCAGCAAAAACAAACAAGCCCAAAAGCCCCCATACCAAGCTACTGGTTGAACGAACAATGATTAAGAAAACAATAGCCACTAAAAAAACCGTGGCTAATTCATTAAAAAGACGCAGCTTAAAAGATGAAACTTTAAAAATTCTTGCCTTCTGATCTCTAACATAAACTTGACATTGCAAGTGGTATAAGGCTAACAAACCAACCAAAATTAATTTTAACCACATCCAAGGAAAGAATAAAAGAGACGGATTTAATACCAACATCCAAATACCAAAAACAAATGTGCCAATGGCTGCGGGCCAAGTTATGATGAACCAAAGTTTTTTTTGCATTAAAATAAATTGATTGGTTAAAATTGTTTTTGCTGGTTCCTCTTTTTCGTAAGCTTCTTTGGTGTAAATAAAGAGCCTTACAATATAAAACAATCCTGCAAACCAACTTACGACAAAAATAACATGAAGGGCTTTGATATATAAATAATAAGTCAATTTAAGTTTATTTAGTACAAAGGTAGTATTTTTACCTACACTAATAAACAACAACTATTTATCATGAAAGGGAAAACGGCAAAAGAATCATTAACGATCAATACTGAAGTGGTATTGCCTAATGACACAAACCATATTGGAAATTTATTTGGCGGCAAATTATTACAATGGATGGACATAACCTCTGCAATTGCTGCGGGCAGGCATTCCGGACGAGTTGTAGTAACAGCTTCAATTAATCATGTGTCGTTTGATAACCCAATCAAACAAAATTCGGTGGTAACTTTACAAGCTAAAGTTTCAAGGGCTTTTACCAGTAGCATGGAAGTTCACATTGATGTTTTTGTAGAAGACAGAATTACTGGAGAAAAAACAAAATGTAATGAAGCTATATTTACATTCGTTGCGATTGACCAAAATGGTGCGCCGCTTCCTGTTCCTGAATTGATTCCTGAAACTGAAGAAGAAAAAAAACGTTATGCCGGTGCTTTAAGAAGAAGGCAATTGTCTCTTATCCTTGGCGGAAGAATGAAGCCTGATGAAGCTACAGAACTAAAAGCTTTATTTGCTAAAGATTAAGTCAAGTATTTATTATCACTATATAAATGTTAGTACAAAATAAATTAAAATATTTAGAAGGATTAAGAGGAATTGCTGCAATAATAGTTGTTTTCCATCATTATACCTTAGCTTTTTTTCCTGCATTTAATTATGGTTTAATGAATCAAACACATTTTGGTGGGGGAAAATTTGAAGTATTTGTAGCGCAAACTCCTTTAAATTTATTTTGTAATGGTGGTTTTGCAGTTTGTTTATTTTTTATTTTAAGCGGCTATGTGCTTAGTCAATCCTACTACCTACATCAGAATCCAAACATATTAAGCAATTATGCCATCAAGCGATATGTTCGCTTATTTATTCCAGTTTCTTTAACAATACTCATTTCTTATTTTTTTATAAAAACTGGATTGATGCACAATGGTGGGATAGATGATATCACAAAAAGTGGAGATTGGCTAAGCGGATCATTTAATAAAGATGATGGACTTTACGACCTTTTTAAAAATATTTTTATAAATGTTTTTATAAATAGAGATAATAAATATAACCCAGTGTTATGGACCATGACTTATGAATTGCTTGGTTCTTTTTTATTATTTTCTTTTTTGTTAATCATTCACCCAATTAAAAAAAATTTCATTCTTTATCTCATACTCATTTTTGTTTTACTTTTTACACAATATTATTTTTATTCAGCCTTTATACTTGGTGCTTTTTTGAATAAATACAAAATGAATTATTCCTTTTTTAATTCAAAATGGTTTTTGATTTCTTTATTAATTGTAGGATTGTTTTTTGGCTCTTATCCGCTTGGCAACGATATTGATCACACATTTTATCGTTACATCACATTTTCATTTTTAGGAAATTATGATTTCTACCATGTTATTGGCGCATTTTTTACTTTGTTTGTAGTATTAAAATCTTTTCGGTTGCAAAAAATATTGTCTACCAAATTTCTAAACTATGTCGGTAAAATTTCTTTTTCTTTTTACCTCATCCACTTTATCATTTTATGCTCTTTATCTTGTTATTTGTTCAAAGTTTTTTATACAACATTTGGATACAATGAATCTGTAGGTCTTGCTTTTATAAGTAGCTTACCCGTAATTATAGTAATATCTATCTATTTTTATAAATATGTAGATACATTTGGAATTAAATTCTCAGAAAAAATATTGGGTTTGTTCAACTCTAAAAATTAGAACCTTTAATATAAATGTCGTTCATACATTTAAAATGCCCTTTTGGACAATGATTATAGCCCAGTTTAGAACAAGGCCTACAAGATAAATTTTTAACTTCTAAAATTTCAGAGTTTTCATTTGGCAAATAAGGTCCCATGCCAAATTCAGGGATTGTATTTCCCCATAAAGAAATTATTTTTTTTTGGTATGCTGCGGCAATATGCATTAAACCAGTATCTGAAGTAATTACAATATCCGCTTGTTTGATAAGTGATGCAGCCTGATTTAAACTTATCTTTCCGCATAAGTTAACTGTTTTTGATGGATGATTTTTATGCAGAAGTTCTGCTTTATGCGTATCCTCTTGTCCTCCCAATAATACTAAAGGCAATTTACTATACGAACATATTTCATCTAATTTGCTTAAGGGAATTTGTTTAGTATAATAAGAACCGCCAACCACTAAGGCATAATAACCATCCGAAAAATTTATTGGCAATGTTTTTTTTATATCAATTTCATCTTTAATGTTTATAAAATAATCTAATCCCTTATGATCTTTTGTAACATGAATAGATTCGATTGTTTTAAAATAACGGTCAACAATATGAAGCTTTGGCAATCTATTAATTTTAAATTTGGTCACTAAAAACTTTTCCAAATTAAGCTTATTAAAAGAATAACTTTTTACTTTTAATTTCCTTTTTAAATTTAAAGTTCTCAGGTTATGATGTAAATCAATAACCAAATCAAATTTTTCATTTTTTAATTTGGGTATTATATCTGATAAATGACGATCAATCACATGTAAAGTATCTATATATGGATTGTTTACTAAAACATTATGAAAGCTTTGTTTAGTGAGATAATGAATTTCAACATCTTTCATTTGTTCTTTTATACACCTAATAACAGGGCTTGTAAGAACAATATCTCCAATAGAACTAAATCGAATAATTAATATTTTCAATTTTTTTAAACTTTAATGATGATTTGTTATTACGAAAATAATGCGATAAAAAGCTAAAAATTTAAAATAAATAAAACGATTTGTTTAGGCACGATTTGTAAATTTACAAATAAAATTACTAAAAAAATTCATGTTTGTTGATACGCATACACATCTCTACGCTGAAGAATTTGATGCAGATAGGCACGCGGTAATTCATAAAGCCATTCAAAATTCTGTAGGAAAATTATATTTACCAAACATTGATTCAACGAGTATTGAAGCCATGTTACAACTAGAGAAAGATTTTCCAAATAATTGTTTTGCGATGATGGGCTTGCACCCAGGCTCTGTTAAAGAAAATTATTTAGAAGAACTCGCCGTAGTAAAACAATGGTTGGATAAAAGAAAATTTATTGCAATCGGTGAAATTGGAATGGATTTATATTGGGATACAACTTATATAAAGGAACAAGAAATTGCTTTTAAAAAACAATTGGATTGGGCCATTGAATATAATTACAGCATCGTTATTCATTGCAGAAACGCATTTGATGAAATCTATTCAATCCTCCAATCTTATGCTAAATTGCCTAAAGGTATTTTTCACTGTTTTAGTGGCGACTTACAACAAGCAAAAAAAATTGTATCACTTCCAAATTTTAAACTTGGCATAGGAGGTGTGCTTACTTTTAAAAATAGCAGTCTTATAAATGTTGTTGAACAGTTGGATTTAAAACATCTTGTTCTCGAAACTGATTCACCATACTTAGCTCCGACACCCCACCGTGGAAAAAGAAATGAAAGCTCTTACATTCCAATTATTGCATCAAAAATTTCTCAAATCAAAAATATGTCCATTCAAGATATTGAAGAAATTACAACAAAAAATGCAGAATCAATTTTTGAGGCCTAAAAAATTAATATCAAATCCTATTTTTAAATTATTAGTATATGCTAATATTTTTATTTCTTTATGCGCTTCTTCACAAGTCTTATTAACGTATGTGGTTTTCGCACTTCCTTTAAATTATAATAACTATGCATACTTAGCCTTTGTTTTTTTATCAACGTATCTTCAATATAATATGCAGCGCGGTTATTTAATAAATCAAAATAACTTAAACTCCGACCGTTCGCTTTGGCTCATCAAATATAAAAAGCCCTTATTTTTTGGGCTTGCAATATCTTTAATTTCTCTATTATTTTTATGCAACAATTTAAGTTCCTTATCAATTATGATTATGGTGAGTGCTGAAGTAATTTCAACACTATATTATTTGCCTCCATTTAATTTAAGAAAACATGGTTATATAAAACCTTTTTTAATCTCAGCCATTTGGGTAATAAGCTGTACTGTTGTTCCTCTCATTGAAAATAAAATTTTATCAACTCATCACTCCTTTTTTATATTTTCTCAATTTCTATTTATAGCTGTTTTATGTATTTTGTTTGATTTAAAGGATATGGCAACTGATTTATCGCAAGGCGTTAATACTTACGCCAATAATTTTGGCGCTGGAAAAACAAAAATGATTTGCACCATTTTAATACTCATATCTGGTTATTGTTTTTTTGCTTTTGCACAAAATTCTGTTTTTATAGTTGCTATGATTTTTATACTCTTAACAACTTTATTGACAGTGTTAATGAGTAAAAAAGAAAAACATCCTTTTTATTTTTACATCTGGGTTGATGGATTACTTCTCCTGGAAGGAATTGTTTTTTTCTTGGTGTCAAAAATAACGTGATGAAATTAAATATTCCTTCACATAATCTTTAATCCCATCCTCTAATGTTGTAAATTTTTTTGAATAACCTTGCTCAATAAGCTTACGCATATTGGCTTCGGTAAAGTATTGATATTTATCTCTAATATCAATTGGTGTATCAATAAAATCAATATTAGGTGGAATATTTAAAGCATTAAATGTGCTGGTAGCCAAATCCAAAAAAGTACGGGCTTTCCCACTTCCTAAATTATAAATGCCACTACTTAAATTAGAAGTATACGCAAAGTACAAAACATCAATCAAATCCTTCATATAAACAAAATCTCGCAATTGTTCGCCGTTTCTATATTCTGGATGATGAGATCTGAATAATTTTACAAGTCCCTTTTCTTTTATTTGATTATAGGCATGAAATATGACGGATGCCATTCTTCCTTTATGAAATTCATTAGGCCCATACACATTAAAAAATTTAAATCCAATCCATTTTGGAGGCGTTTCTTTTTGAGTAATTGCCCATTTATCAAAATTATTTTTGCTTTCGCCATAAGGATTAAGTGGCTTTAACTTTGGAATAATTTTTTCATCATCATCATAACCAAACTCTCCTAAGCCATAGGTAGCAGCAGAACTAGCGTATACTAATGGAATATTTTTTGATGCGCAGATTTGCCAAATCGATTTGGTGTAATTTAAATTTAACTCGTCAAAAATATCTTTATTAAATTCTGTTGTATCAGTTCTTGCGCCAATGTGATAAACAAAAGACACTTTATTAGAATGCTCACGAAACCAAACCAAAAATTGCGCGCGTTCAATAAGTTGAAAATATGATTTGTTTAAAAAGTTTTTGTTTTTAATTTGGTTTGAAAAATCATCAACCAATATTAAATCCGTTAATCCCATCTTATTTAGTTTGGTAATTAAACAACTACCAATAAAACCTGCTGCTCCTGTTATAACTATCATTTTTAAACTTCTAAAATAAAACTCTAAATGTAAAAATATTATACAGCATTTCTGCTTAATTAAATACCATCTTCTGTTTAAGTATTAACTCAATCCGTTACTACTTTTTATAAAAACCCATTTCATCAATATATTGCCAAACAGCTTCAGGTAAAAAAAACGACATATTCTTTTTTTCAAAAATAGAATTTCTAATAAATGTTGAAGAGATCTCCATTTTTGGAGCACTTGTAAATACAACATGTTCATGGGTTTCCAATTCTGATTCTAACTCTCCAAACCTTGGATAAACGTATAGCTTATATTGTTTTAAAATCTCCTCATAATTTTTCCATTTATGAAAAGAGTTTAAATTATCTTGGCCTATAATCAAAGAAAATTGATGTTGAGGATATTTTTCTTTTAAATGTTCTAAGGTATTTATCGTATAAGATGGCTGTGATAAATTAAACTCTATGGAGCTTACAGCAAACAAATTGCTATCGGCTATGGCTAAATTTACCATGTGTAACCGTTGATATTGGTCTAGTAATGAATTTTTTTGTTTTAAAGGATTATGTGGTGATATGACGAACCAAACCTTATTTATATCTGTAAATTCAACCATATAATTGGCCAGCGCCATATGACCGATGTGAACTGGATTAAAGGATCCAAAAAACAAACCAACATTCATGAAGTAAAACTAATCAAAATTTATAAAATTAATCTGTATTTTTAAGCAGTGTATTTTAAAAATATTATAGGACAAGCCTCTGCAAAAGCTAAATTAATTGGCATGTTTTCGGATAATCGTATTCCTCATGCCTTAATGTTTTCTGGTCCTGAAGGAAGTGGTAATTTACCTGCAGCTTTTTCATTTATCCAATATCTTTTTTGTACTCAAAAATCAGAAAATGATTCTTGTGGCCATTGCCCATCTTGCTTAAAAATTTCAAAACTCAGTCACCCCGATTTTCATTTGGTATTTCCAATAGCCAAGAGTAAGGACATTTTAACGAGTAATGATTTATTGCCAGAATTCAGAAAATGCTTTCTCAATACTCCTTATTTAACACTTCACGAATGGTTTAATGAAATTGAAGCAGAAAACAAACAACCCATTATTCCAACCGAAGAGGCTGGTAGTATTTTAAAAAAATTATCTTATACGAGCTATGAAGGTGGATATAAGGTCATGCTGATTTGGCAACCAGAAAAAATGAATGCCGAATCCGCTAACAAACTTTTAAAAATTTTGGAAGAACCTCCTGAAAAAACCATATTTATTTTAGTATGTAATCACCCAGACCAACTGTTAACTACAATTATTTCTCGTGTTCAACAAATATTTTTTAATAAGCTTGATGACGAGAACATTATTAAAGGCTTAGTAGAAGAATTTAATTGTACCAAGGAAGCCGCACAACAAATTGCTTTGATGTGCGATGGCAATTACAGAGAAGCACAATTGTTATTACAACAACATGATGGTGAACATAATTTATTGCAAAACTTCCGAGCTTTTATGATTATTGCTTTAAATTTCGATGCCATAAAAGCGGTTTCTTGGATTGATGAAAATGCCAGAACTGGTCGAGAAAAACAGAAACAATTTTTGCAATACGGTTTGGAGATCATTAGAGATTGTTTGATGTATAATTACGGAAGTGTTGATTTAATAAGAATTTCAGGTGAAGAGAAAAATTTTATCATGAAGTTCTCAAAATTTATAAATAAAAATAATTACGAAAAAATAACAACTGAATTAAACAACTCATTTTATTATATTGAAAGAAATGCAAATCCAAAAATATTACTGATGGATTTATTGATGAAAATGAATGAATACATTCATTTGAAAGAATAGCTTTTTTGACAAATTAAACTGTTTTGTGTATTGATATGAGCTCTATCTGTTTCATTAACTGCTTCATTTTATCTTCGATAACATTATAGGAATTTTCATCACTGCTTATGTAAAGAAACATCAAATCATATTTTAAGCCCAATAGACTTTTATAAAATTGATTTTTATGTAATCTATAAACCTCTTTCATTCTGCGTTTCAGTTTGTTTCTTTTATTAGCTCGATGATGTTTCTTTTTAGGAACAACAAACACAACCCTTGCAGGAAAAGGACTTTCAAATTCAGAAAGTTTATAAATAAGTTTAATGGGGTTTTGGGTTTTAGATTTTCCATTTAAAAATAATTCTTCAATCGCTTTCTTACTAGATAAACGCTCTATTTTGGAAAAAGAAAACATACATAAAAATAAAAAGTAAATAAAGAAAATCTAGTCAAAAAAGTTATCTTTTATTTGCCTCTTTGAGATAGTCTTCAAGCTCACCCGACATACTAGAATTTCTTGAATTTGGGGCATATATATCCAAACGATATCCATGCTTTTTTAATGCTTCGGCAGTAACTGGGCCAAAACAAGCAATACGTGTTGCTCCTTGATTAAACTTTGGAAAATTTTGTTTTAATGATTTAATACCTGCTGGCGTAAAAAATACCAACACATCGTATTCATTTAAATTTTGAATATCCGACAAATCTGCACTCACTGTCGAATACATAATGGCCTTCGTATACTTAATGTTTAAGGCATCTAAAAAATCGCAAATTTGCTCTTTATGTACATCTGATGCTGGAAGTAAAAACTTTTCTTCTTTGTTCTTCTTTATAACATCTACCAAATCTCTAATGGTTTGATGTCCAAAAAATATTTTTCGTTTTCTATACTGAATATATTTTTGGAGATAGTATGCGGTTGCTTCGTTAATGCAAAAATACTTCATTGTTTCAGGAACTGTAACTCTCATTTCATTACATATTCTGAAATAATGATCTACTGCAAGTCTACTTGTTAAAATAACTGCTTTATGTTCTAAAATATTAATTCGTTGATCTCTAAATTCTTTTACAGTAAGGCCTTCTATTTTGATAAATTGCCGAAAAGTTTCATTCAAATTATATTTTCTAGATAAATCATAATACGGATTCTTTTCGCTTTCTGGCTTTGGCTGAGAAATTAAAAGAGATTTAACCTTTGTTTTTGGATAACTTGAAACTTCGATAATAGGTTGTGGTGGAGCAATGTATATTTGCTTCTTTGTTTTAACACCCGCTTTTACCGTTTTTTGAATCCCTATCGACTTAAGATTAATTTTTTCAGCGTTATTCTCTTTTAATTTTACGTCGGTTGATTTTTTTTTCAAAATAGGTTTAATTGCACCTTTTTTGATATTCAACTTAAAGCTTTTCTTTTTTTGGGTAACTGCTTTTTTAGAAGTAATCTTCTTTTTTAATTGGGTTTTTTTAAGAAGGGCTTTTTTAATTTTCTTTTTCGCTTTTAATCTGGGAAGAGATTCTTTCTTTAAAACTTTTTTCTTGTAAACCGTTTTTTTTATCTTTTTCGGCTTCAGTTTTTTAAACTCTGCTTTTTTTGTCTTAACAGCTTTTTTTTCTTTTATTAACTTCTTAACAGTTAAAGCTTTTTTTGAAGAGGATTTTTTATTATTAATTGTCTTTCCTTTTTTTTTAGATCTAATTACTTTAATTGGTTTTTTATTATTAATGCCCATGAAATAAGTACTTAAAAGTTAATAAATAGGAATTTAATTAATACTAAAAGTGGTAAAATTTCCAAAGCACAAAGGTATATAATTATTTGAATAAATGAAATCTTTTGTTGAGAGATCAAATATAGCGTTGTTACAAACAACCTAAGGATATAAAAACTCAAGCAAATAATACAAATTGGATATAAAAAATAATACGATGAAATACTTGAGTAATATAAAAAAATTACAATTGGAAATAAAATAATCGATAACGCGTAGTAAATATTTAATGCGCTAAAAAAATAATCATTAATATGCCTTTGTAAATTCAAACAAAATGCAAAAATATAGGTGATTAAATATTTGAATAATAACCCGAATAAAATTAATATAACAAAAAATAAATATTGATAATTTGATGCCTGATACTGCCATAAAGGCGAATCGAAATAGTAATTTAACTTCAATAAAATAAATGACAATAATAAAATAAAATTAAAAGTAAGAATGATAGAATATCGCTTGTTTAAATTATAGTCTTCGTTGAAGATGCTTTTGGGATTTTGAAACTGAAAAGATCTGATAATTACCTCTACATATTTTTTTGGATTAAGGTAAATAAGATAAATATTTAAACTAAGTAATAAAAATATAATATATATAGGCCAAACTAAATGAGTAGGATTAATAAAAATAGGTGAATTGTGAATGGGCTTTAACAGATGATTTGAAAAGATTGATTTACCATCTGATAACAAATGCTGATCAAAATTGAATTTATTATAAAAAAAAATTGCTTTAGCTTCAATAAAAAATTTAATAACAGCCAAAGCATTTATCATGATATCATTTTATTTTTCTCAAATATAAAAAATATAAGAGGCTTAATTTATCAAATAATTGTTTATCAACTTAGGGAAAGCGTAATGAATTAATTCTGACCTTTTAATTTTGATAAATGACTTTGTTTTTAGAGGCTGTTGAAGTTCTAATTCATAAAATATGGCGTAAATATGTTGATGCGTCAAAATATGCTTCTTCATTATTTTCTTATTTTGTAGTAGAAATTTTTGAGATAATTTATTAAAGTTTTTATCATTAAGGAGTTCTTTTTCATCAACTATATGAGGTGTTTCTATCAAATAAAACTCATATAAATTTTGCCAGATATCTTTTTCTTTTCTTTTACGGACATAGACATCTGTTTTGTAATTGAATATAAAATAATTAAAATACCTGTCTTTAATTTTAGTCTTATTAATTTTAACTGGCAATTTTATAACTGTTTTGTTTTTAAAAGCTAAACAATTTTCTTGCAAAGGACAAGCGCTACAATCGGGATTTTGAGGCTTACAAAACAATGCTCCAAATTCCATAATGGCTGAATTATGTAAATCTGGATTATTGGTATTTAAAATATCATTTGCAACCAGTTGAAATTCTTTTTTACCCAATGAAGAATTGATTGGTGTTTCAATATTGAATAGTCTGGATAAAACCCTATAAACATTGCCATCTACAACCGCATGGGGCAGCTTAAATGCAAAAGAAGAAATAGCGGCCGCAGTGTAATCCCCTACTCCTTTAAGTTGTTTTATCTCAACATATGTATTTGGAAATACACCATTAAATTTACTACTGATGAGTTTAGCTGTAAAATGTAAATTTCGAGCTCTTGAATAATAACCTAATCCTTCCCATAATCGCATGACCAAATCTTCATCTGCATTAGCTAACGCAATGACGTTTGGAAAATTTTCTATAAATTTTAAATAATAGTTTAAACCTTGTGCAACCTGGGTTTGTTGCAAAATAATTTCTGATAGCCAAATTTTATAGGGATCTGTTGAATCTCTCCAAGGCAAGTCTCTTTTATTAATTTGATACCAAGAAATTAATTTATCTGAAATAGGATTCACCTTGCCTTTTTAATATATAAATAATTTGGATATTTTTTCTAAAAACACTGCATCTACTTTATCAAATAAACCTAGCTTTTCAGAGTCAACATCCAAAACTGCAATAACGTTATCATTTTTATCAAACAATGGAACGACAATTTCTGATTTTGAAAGTGAGCTGCAAGCAATATGTCCTGAGAAATTATTTACATCTTCCACTATAATTGTTTCCTTTCTATCCCAAGCTGTCCCACAAACTCCTTTCCCTTTTTGTATTCTAGTGCATGCTACAGATCCCTGAAATGGTCCTAAAACCAAAATATCATTTTTCACAATATAAAAACCAACCCATAGAAAATCAAATGCTTGTTTTAAGATTGCACTTATATTTGCCATATTAGAAATTGAATCATCTTCTCCTTCTATTAACGCCTCTATTTGAGGGATTAGTAATTGATATTTTTCTTCTTTTGTTTTTCCTTTTAAATCAATATTATCAAACATGGCCCAAATAGTTTTTATATCTGTTATTTTTTTATTTTTTTCTACACAAATATAAAGGATATTAAACTAACTTATCCTAGATCTTATTATCTATTATGATCCATCGATTTATCTTTTGTTTCTAATGATATCCCTATTTTATCTCATTTAATTACTTTTGAGATGAAAAATTTTTTTGTTTTTTAAGTTTTAAATAAGAATATGCTTTACTTTCATAAATCGCTATTCTGTTAATATTGTAAAAAACTTTATAAATGCTGAGTATTACAACTTTATTATCATTATTAATTTAACCATGATACAAAAATATTTTATCGCTATTATTCCTCCTGAGCCTCTGTATTCAGATATTAATGAAATTAAGCAGTCCATTTCTAACAAATATCTATGCTACGGTGCATTACAATCTCCGCCACATATTACACTTCATCTTCCTTTTAATTGGCAAGAAGAAAATGAAAGCAAATTAATTGAATGTCTTCAAAATTTTAAATTTAATATTTCATTTAATGTAAATGCTTCAAATTTCTCTTGCTTTAAGCCTCGGGTAGTTTTTATCAATATCAAACAAGACAATTTATTAAGTTTATTTCAAAAAAACTTAATCTTTCATGTCAAAAAAAGTATAAACATTTTTAATCAATATGATTATAAAAGAGGCTTTCATCCACATATAACGGTTGCTTTTCGTGATTTAAAAAGACAAAAATTTGATTGCATTTGGGAAGAATATAAAGACAAAATATTTGATGAAAGCTTTATTTGCAATCAAATGATTTTATTAAAGAAAGAAAAATTAAACTGGAAAATTTACAAGTAATTTAATTTTAATTTATAAATAAAGGTCTGATTAAATTTAATCCGCCCTTTTTTATTTTAAGCTTTTTTCATTAATACTTCATCAATCATTCCGTAATCTTTTGCTTCTTGTGCAGTCATCCAGTGATCGCGATCGCTATCTGCCCAAACTTTTTCATAAGTTTGTCCACTATGAATAGAAATAATATCATAAAGCTCTTTTTTCAATTTTTGAATTTCACGAGCTGTAATTTCAATATCTGAAGCTTGTCCTTCAGCGCCTCCTAATGGCTGATGAATCATTATTCTTGCATGTTTTAACGCTGTTCTTTTACCTTTAGTTCCTGCGCATTGTAATACCGCTCCCATGCTTGCTGCCATTCCTGTACAAATAGTCGCTACATCTGGTTTGATAATTTGCATGGTATCATAAATTCCTAAACCAGCATAAACTGAGCCGCCTGGGGAATTTAAGTAAATTTGTATGTCCTTCTTTGCATCAACCGATTCTAAAAATAACAATTGTGCTTGAACAATATTGGCAACCTGATCGTTTATACCTGTTCCCAAAAAAATTATTCTATCCATCATTAATCGAGAAAAAACGTCAAGCACCGAAACATTTAATTGACGCTCTTCAATGATATTTGGAGTTAAATTTCTTATTCCTTTAGAAGTTACAGAAGCATAGCTATCATAAGTTAAGCTACTAATGCCCACATGCTTTGTAGCATATTTTTTAAATTCATTTTGATCAAACATATTAAATTAGTTTATAATTAGTAAGCAAATGTAATGGTTGCTTCACAATAAAGCGAAATAAATACAAAAAAATTATACACGCCAAAATGGCTTTGAATAATTTTAATATCAGTAAATTATGTTACACTATTTCAAAAATAGTTATCGATATTTGTATCTCAATTGTAAAACCATGGAAATAACACCTTATATCATATATGCCGAAGAAACTCCAAATCCAGCTTCTTTAAAATTTGTAGCAAATAAACTTTTAATATCTGAAAAAGGTGCAAGTGCAGAATATCATCATATTTCGGAAACCAATACTGCTCCAATTGCAAAAAAAATATTTCAATTTCCATTTGTAAAAACAATTTTTATTACTGCAAATTACATTACAATTACTAAAATAAATGAGATTGAATGGGATCAAATAACTTTTGAATTACGAACTTTTATTACTGAATATTTAAATGCTGGCAATTTAATTATTACTGCTCTTCCGAAACAAGAAGTTCCTATCGATAACACTTTCAAGGAAACCAAAGTTATTAATACACAACATCTTGCGCCGCAAAATGATGTTGAAGCGAAAATTATAGAAGTTCTAGACCAGTATATAAGACCTGCAGTAGAATCTGATGGTGGTTTAATAACTTTTAAAAGCTTAATTAATGGAATAGTAACCGTTCAAATGAGAGGGGCTTGTAGTAGTTGTCCTAGCAGTTCCATTACGCTTAAAGCAGGTATTGAAGCTTTATTAAAACGTTTATTGCCTGATTCTGTAAAAGAGGTTATTAGTGAATCTATATAAAAACTATTATCAATCCCTCAATCTGTTTAAAAATAATAATCAACGTTAATTAACACTTAAAAAAAATAGGTTTGAAAATTAAACACTTAGTTCGTTTGCTATTAACAAATTAGTTCATTAAAAATAAAATATGAGT
Source organism: Bacteroidota bacterium (assembly GCA_046345275.1). Classification (GTDB taxonomy): domain Bacteria; phylum Bacteroidota; class Bacteroidia; order B-17B0; family Aurantibacillaceae; genus UBA4416. The sequence goes on along the minus strand of JBKDJY010000146.1, from coordinate 8,382 downwards.
TAATAACTATCTATAAAAAAATATCAATTTGTTAATACATTATTTACATAAACAAAATTTACAATACATAAAATTTACTTTTCATCATTTTATATTTACTTACACCATTTTTCACACAAATAAATATTATAAAAAACCTAATTACTTATGAGTCCAATTAAATTGATAAGGTTTGTTAATTACATATCATACCTCTAAAAATCAATGATTTAATTTATAATAGATATGTTTATTAATGTTAATGAGATGATAATAACTAAAAAAACAAGTAAACTATATATTATTTTTACACCATGCTAACAGCTTATATACTATTACAATAATTTAAAATTTTAAAAATATATTATTATTATAATATGAATTTAGAAAAAGGTTATCTCGAAAAAAAAATTGATCCTTCGCTTGATTTGTTCAAAGAAATTTTGCATCTTAAAGAAAGTAAGCGTGCTATCATACTTGCACACTATTATCAAGATGCTGATATACAAGATATTGCAGACTTTATAGGGGATAGTTTAGGGCTTTCTCAGCAAGCAGAAAAAACCAAAGCTGATATCATTTTATTTGCTGGTGTGCATTTTATGGCAGAAACGGCTAAAATTTTAAATCCAAAAGTAAAAGTTTTAGTTCCAGATTTGAAAGCAGGTTGTTCTTTAGCTGATTCATGTCCACCTGATGAATTTGCAGCTTTTAAAGCACTTCATCCCGACCATGTCGTATTAAGTTATATAAATTGTACGGCTGAAATTAAAGCCCTTTCAGATGTGATTGTTACTTCAACTAATGCAGTGAAAATTGTAGACTCATTTCCAAAAGATCAAAAAATAATATTTGCACCAGATAAAAATTTAGGTGCTTATATAAATAAAGTTACTGGTCGTAACATGTTGTTATGGAATGGAAGTTGTATGGTTCATGAAATATTTAGTTTAGAGAAGTTAATTAAATTAAAAAGTAAATATCCTAAAGCGTTTGTTTTAGCACATCCCGAATGTGAAGAACAAATATTGAGTTATGCTGATTTTATAGGAAGTACCACAGCTATACTTAATTTTAGTAGACAATCAGAAGTTCAAGAATTTATTGTTTTAACTGAAAGTGGTATTATACATCAGATGAAAAAATATTGTCCAAATAAGCTTTTTATACCAGCTCCACCAAATAATAGTTGTGCTTGTAATGATTGCCCACATATGAGATTAAATACATTGGAAAAAATATATGTAGCGCTTAAGTACGAACAACCAGAATTATTAATGAGCGAAGAGTTGATAGAAAAATCAAAAAATTCAATTACTAAAATGCTAGAATTGTCTGCTAAATTTGGACTTTAATAAAATTTAGTTTATGAGATATTAATCATAGATTTAAAGTGTAATTTATAATTTGATTTAAATTAATTGAATAAACAAGCTTTCATAATTATTATTTTTCTTTTTTCTTTTTTAATTTTTAAAAGTCAAGTTGTTAATCCAAATGGATATAATATTTTTTATGATGATAACGGCGTAAAGTCTTCTGAAGGTTTTATGAAAAATGGAAAGCCAGATGGCTATTGGAAAAATTATTATAAAAATGGTGTTCTAAAAATAGAAGGAAATCGAAAAAATTTTAATTTAGATAGTGTATGGAAATTTTACACTGATAATGGTAAGATGACTAAAATTGTAAATTATTTAGATGGAAAAAAAAATGGATTTACCATAACTTATGATACTGCTGAACATGTTTTTAGTAAAGATTTTTTTATTAATGATATTAAACAAGGAGATTCTTTTTTTTATTATAAATCTGGAAAAGTTAAAAAAGTTATCACATATAAAAATGGTAAACCTGATGGTTACTCTTACGATTTTACTGAAGATTCCGTTATTGTTACTATTTACAAATATCAGAATGGTATTTTAGCAAATACCGAACATATTAATTTCAAAGATGAATTAGGCAGAAAACAAGGAATTCATAAGGATTTTTACCCTGATGGAAAATTGAAAGAGGAAAAAAGATATAAAGATAATATAGTAGATGGTTATATTAAAGCCTATGATAGCAAAGGAAATTTATCAAATATTCAAAAGTTCAATAATGGAAAAAAAATTTTAAATCCTGTTGAATTAGCAATATTAGATGTATATAAAGATTTTTATAGTGATGGAACATTAAAATATGAAGGTGGATATATTAGTAACATGCCAGTTGGAACCCATTATCATTATAAACAACTATTTTATTGCGATTCATTGCCAGTGTTAAGAGATGATACCAGTGATGTAATGATTAAGAAACTTATTTGTAGAAATCGAGCCGTACCTGATTCTGCAGTTGTTTATAATGATGGTGTTAAAGTAGAATATGGTGCCGTTGATAGTTTGCGACATAAAATAGGATTATGGTATGAATACCATGTTACTGGAGAATTTAAAGGCAAAGGATTGTTTTTAAATGATAAAAGAATTGGAGAATGGATATTTTATTATCCGAATTCTAAAATTGAACAAGTTGGTAAATATGATAAAAAAGGTAGAGCACAAGGTGAATGGAAATGGTTTTATGATTCTGGTAATATTTTACGAATAGAAAACTACATTGATAACTTAAGGAATGGGCCAATGTTGGAATATACTGAAGATGGAAAAATAATTACGAAAGGAGAATATTTAGATGATTTAAAAGAAGGGTTATGGTTATATGAAACCATTGAATATAAAGAAATTGGAAAGTACGTCAATGATAAACCAGATAGTTTGTGGAAAAGTTATTATATGCCGAAAGAAAAATTAAAATTTGAAGGTAAGTTTATGAATGGTGATCAAGAAGGAAAACATTTATGGTATTGGGATAACGGAAGAAAAATGATGGAAGGATCTTTTGTTGGAGGAATGAAACAAAAAGAGTGGAAATTTTATGATGAAATTGGATTTAATTATTTAACTATTTTTTATGAAAACGATATAGAAATAAAATGGCAAGGTATAAAGTTATTACCTTCTTATGAAGAGAGTCTTAGAGAGTACCCCGTTCTTCGTAATAATAAAATTGATAGAACACTTAGTATAGAGAAAGATAAATAATTGTTGTAAATTTGAATTATTAATTGTTTTTGTAATCTAGAAAGAATCATTTTTCTTAAATACATTCTTATTAAATTTTAATTTTTTAAAGTGACTGAAAAAGTTTAAACTATGGAAAGCCTTATAAATGTCTATATTGTAGAAGACGAAAGTATTGTTGCTAAAGATATTTTCAATTGTTTAAAAAAATTAGGTTATAATATAGCCGGAACTACTAATAACAGTGAAGACGCAATTAAAGAAATTTTTGTATTAAAACCTGATATTGTTTTAATGGACATCATGATAAAAGGTTCAGTGTCTGGTATAGATGTCGCAGAAATTTTAAGAAAAGAATACAATATTCCTGTCATTTTTTTGACCGCTTTTGCTGATGAAAGTACTTTGTCCAAGGCAAAAATTACAGAACCGTACGGTTATATTTTAAAGCCATTTAAAGAAGTAGATTTACACTCGACCATCGAAATGGCTATTTATAAACACAAAAAAGATAAAGAACTTCAAAAAGAAAGAGATTTTTTATATTCTTTGGTAGGCAATAAAGATGAAACCGCAAAAGATATTTTGTTTGTAAAATCTAATAGTCGTTTAGTAAAAGTAAATTTAAAGGATATTTATTTTGTTGAAGCACTTAAAGATTATGTTGTTTTAAATACTCAATACACACGATACACAATTCATTCAACAATGAAGGATATTGAAAAGAAATTAGCAAATGGTGATTTTATTAGAGTTCACCGCTCATTCATAGCTCGTATTGATAAAATTCAAGCCATTGAGAATCAAACAATTATTTTGGAAGATAATAAAAAAGTTATTCCAGTTGGAGGTTCTTATCGAGAACAATTATTAAAAAAAATTAAATCTATCTAGTTGTTTAATTTTTTTATACTTTTTTCTAGAAAAAGTATTTGTACTTTTGAAACTCTAAAAATGTGAAAACACATTATGACGTTATAGTAGTAGGAGCAGGTCATGCTGGTTGTGAGGCTGCTGCTGCAGCTGCAAATTTGGGTTCAAAAGTGTTGCTGTTAACAATGAACATGCAAACAATTGCTCAAATGAGTTGTAATCCGGCAATGGGAGGCATTGCAAAAGGACAGATTGTTAGAGAAATTGATGCCCTTGGCGGCTATAGTGGTATAGTTTCAGATAAATCTGCCATTCAGTTTCGCATGTTAAATCGTTCAAAAGGACCCGCCATGTGGAGTCCAAGATCCCAAAATGATAGGATGCTTTTCGCTTCAATATGGCGGGAAATGTTGGAAAATACACCAAATATTGATTTTTGGCAAGATGTATGCCGTGAATTAATAGTTTCTAAAGATAAAAAGATAGAAGGAATTATTACTGGAATGGGTTTAGAATTTAAATCCAAGTCAGTCATTTTAACAAATGGAACTTTTTTAAATGGATTAATTCATTTGGGAGACAAACAGATTTTTGGTGGAAGAAGCGGAGAATCAGCAAGTTACGGATTAACTGAACAAATAGTTTCTCTTGGATTTGAGAGCGGCAGAATGAAGACAGGAACTCCACCCAGAATAGATGGAAGAACGCTTGATTATTCGAAAATGGAAGAGCAAGAAGGTGATGACCAGTTCGGCAGATTTTCATATTTAGACAATACGATGCCTTTGTCATTTGAAAATAGGCCTGGAAAAAAGCCTTTGCCTTGTCATATCACTTATACAAATCCAAAAGTACATGAAATTTTAAAAACTGGATTTGATAAATCCCCTATGTATTCTGGCCGTATTAAAGGCCTGGGGCCTAGATATTGCCCCAGTATCGAAGATAAAATCTCAAGATTTTACGAAAGAGATAGGCATCAATTGTTTGTCGAACCCGAAGGCTGGGAAACCGTTGAGATTTATTTGAATGGGTTTTCTACTTCACTTCCTGTTGATATTCAATATAAAGCTATGAGATTAATCTCAGGCTTCGAAAATGCTAAAATGTTTCGCCCTGGTTACGCAATTGAATATGACTATTTTCCACCAACACAATTAAAACTTACATTGGAAACAAGGTTAGTAGAAAATTTATATTTTGCGGGCCAGATTAATGGAACAACTGGATATGAAGAGGCCGCATGTCAAGGCTTGATGGCTGGAATCAATGCTCATTCGAAAATTAATCAAAAGGAAGCTTTTGTTTTGAAGAGACATGAAGCTTATATAGGAGTATTGATCGATGATTTGGTTAATAAAGGAACGGATGAGCCATATCGAATGTTTACTTCAAGATCTGAATATAGATTGTTGTTGCGACAAGATAATGCCGACGTTCGTTTAACCCCACGCTCACATTCAATAGGCTTAGCTAACCAAAGTCGTATGGATATGGTTTCTAAAAAGATTTATAGTTATGAGTCTCTAATCAAGTATTTTAATAACACGAGTGTTGAACCTTCAGAAATTAATCCATATTTGGGATCTATTAGTTCTGCAGATCTTAATCAAAAGATTCGTTTATTCAATATTTTATCTCGTCCTAACGTTAGTATTTTGGGCATTGCTAAATATTGCTTAAGTGTAAAAAATTTTATTTCAGACCTTAGTGAAGATTCTATTATGCAAGCTGAAATTTTGATGAAATACAAAGGATATATTGAGAGAGAAAGAGAAGGTGTTGATAAGGCTCACAAATTAGAAAATTATAAAATCAAAACAAATTTTGATTTTAAACTTGTTAATAGCTTGTCTTTAGAAGCAAGAGATAAATTAAGCAAACTTCGACCTGAAACAATTGGCCAAGCCAGTCGAATATCAGGCATTAGCCCAGCTGACATTTCTGTTTTATTAATTCATTTAGGCAAATAGTTTCACGTGGAACATAATTCTATTAATATGGTTGAAGTTGAGAGTTGTGTTATTTGCGGTTCAAACAGCTTTAATTTGTTTTTATCCTGTAAGGATCATATGGTTAGTGGAGAAGACTTTCAAATTTTATCTTGTAATAAGTGCGAATTTAAGTTTACCAGTCCTAGACCGAAGGATTCGTTTTTGGGCGCATATTACAAATCAGAGTCTTATGTTTCTCATACAAACTCTAAAAAGGGGGTTGTTAATAAACTTTACCACGTTGTTAGAAATTTCACTATTCTTGCTAAGATTAATCTATTGTCAAAATATGTTTCACGTGGAACCGTTTTAGATTATGGTTGCGGAACAGGTTTGTTTTTGTCTTCGATTAAAAATTATGGTTGGGATACTTATGGTGTGGAGCCAGATTTTGATGCCCGACGTATTGCCACTGAAGCTGTAGCAAATGTTTTTTCTTCTCGTGATGAACTTAGATCCGCTTTTATTAATCAAACTTTTGACGCTATTACTTTATGGCATGTTTTGGAGCACCTAACTGATCTTACAAAATCATTGTCTTTTTTCAAAGCTAGTTTAAAGCCGGATGGCGTTTTGATAATTGCCCTTCCTAATTATAAAAGCTATGACGCTAATTATTATAAAAAATTTTGGGCTGCTTACGATCTTCCAAGGCATTTGTATCATTTTGATTTAAAAACCATTAGTGCTTTGTTAAATAATTTTGGTTTTAAGCTGGTTAAATCAAAACCTATGAGGTTCGATAGTTATTATGTAAGCATGCTTAGTGAAAAATGTAGGACTGGTAATATTAATTTTTTTAAGGCTTTTATTATTGGTTTGATTTCTAATTTTGTTGCCAAGGGAGATAATTCTCATTCTAGTACAATTTATATTTTTAAGCATAAATAGTTGAAACAACTTAGAGGTCAAATTAGCTAATAAATTATGTTCGATTGATAGGTAAAAGCTTTTATCATAGAGAATCGAAAGTTTTCGAAAATTAACATCACCTGACTTTGTGTTGTTGTTTTAAGCTCCCATAAAAATAATACGGTTTTAAAGTAGACAAAAGTTTAACTTTAAGACGTAAAAAAATGAAACACCCACTTTGCTATGCCGCCTAAACACGAATGAGTTTTGATTTGCGAGACGTATATTTGTGAAAACAAAAAAACAGGATGATAAAAATACTTGAGAATTGTAATGTTAAACTAAGTTCAGTTGTAAGTGATGTACAAGGTGCAAGTTCCACTAACAAATAGTTAATCAAAGATTACGCATTTGAAAAAAATGAACTTAAAAAAAACATAGAATCCAAACTGTGTAAGCGTTCCCAAGTATTTTTAGTTTTAAAATCTCTAACGCGTAATCTAGTTTTTTGCCCTGGCCTATTTTGAGGTAAGTATTGGTTAAATAGATAATTTCGATTATGAAAACGTAATATATTATATGTAATATAAACTACACAAAGTCAACAAATATTGGTTGGTTTTATGTAGTTTTGTTATGCTAATAAGGCTTTATTAGAGCAATATTCAAAGCTAAATTTAGATGGCCGTTCAGCGGCCACAGCAACAAAAACGACGCTGCGCACACACAAAAGCCAACGCGCACGCTAACTCTAACAGGCAGTTTGGCACAATGCCCCCTTTTTTATATATTTGAAAGAAACCTTGGTGGGGGGCACTGATGCTAATCTGCAAAACTTTATGTGCGAAAAAAAACTTTTTAGAAACCGAAGCAGTAAATCATGACAATAAAAACAAAGTTAAATTTCTTTTTTTAGCAATTGTTAAAATAGAATGCCCTTCCTTAAATAAATTATAACTCAATAATTTTGTATCAGGCTTATCATTTTTACTCCTGACTTGTCCGATTTAGTGCGGTCTAAGGATTTTGACGACGGTTTCCTGTAATAGTGTTGGTATTGGCGTTCTCATCCTGATTTCTCGGTTGGTTATTTTGTTTAGAAGTCTGGCATCTGTGATCCTTTTACATTCGGTCAGAAAAGCCCTTATGGATATTGGTACCGTTATTTCAATATGTTTGGTTACCGCGAGAGCCATAAAACAAATTAGCATATGCAGTTGTATGGGTTCTTGTTTAAAATGGAAAATAGGTCGTGTCTGCAAATCATTTTTTGGTACTCGAAAAGCTTGTTCTATTTTATATAAATCATGATAACGATTGATTATAGTAACATTGTCGGCAATGGTTTCTTCAATATCAGTGTAGTATCCTTTTATTCCCAACAACTTAGTTGTTTTTTCAATGAGCTTTTCGTTCAGTGTTAAATCGGTGTCACCCGATTTCAAATATTTTACCCTTTTGGCTTTTGATGGTTGGCTCAACAATAACTTTGCTCTGTCTATTTGTTTTTGCATCTCGTATTTATCTTTATTGTATCGTTTTTTTGAAAAACTACAAATCAAATATCCGTTCTCCGTATTGAGTCTTATAATACTGCCATCTGCTCTGGGAAG